>JACRBM010000013.1 GCA_016219275.1 Chloroflexota bacterium | reverse complement strand
CGGTCTGCGCGCGCAACAACGGGAAGCGGAACGGCAGGCGGAGCATTTGTTTCAAACGTTGTTGCACAGGGCGTTTGCGACCTAACCCCCGTCCCCTTCCCTTCGAGGGAAGGGGAGAATTACTCCCTCTCCTTTTAGGAGAGGGTTGGGGAGAGGTCGGTCTGCGCGCGCAACAGTGAGAATCAGAATAACAAATTTAAGGGAGACCAAAGTGAAAAACACAACAACGAGTCTTGTAATCAAAATTTTTGTAGTGGTGTTTGGCGTGGCAATCATTGTTTGGGGGCTTGACGCACTGCGAACAAATACTTCGAGTTGGCTCAGCGTGCCGGCAAAAATCTTGGCGCCGGTGTCAGCGAAGGATGGAATCTACTACAGCGGGATGTACGAGTACCAGGTAGGCAACACCCGCTATTCCGATTCCTTTAACGGGACGGACAAATATGAACCGGGACAAGAAATCACCGTGTATTATGACCCCAGTTCGCCCGGTAGCACGATTACTTCACGAGGGGAAATGACGTTCAATGGAATCGTTGGTATTCTGTTCGGGCTTTTTTGTGTCGGAGGCGTCGCCTGGGATACGATCAAGCCCATGGTTGCAAAACGATAAAAGACGATCCGCACAAAATTTACTCGCCCAATTATATATCGCTGATTCTGGTTCCATTGTGCGACGAGTCGCCGACCTGAATCGCAAAAACTTGAACCCGCTTTAACAAGGAGATGACCATTATGCACGCTGTATTTTCGCAATCGGGGTACGTTCTCAAACGACAGGGACTGGCGATCAGTGCCAAGTATCGCCTCTATGGTTCGCAAAACGACACTCCCTTGCTCTTCATCGAAGAAAAATCCCAGTGGATTCCGCCCGATGTGACGACGCACGCGTGGACGGACGAACAAAAGAAACAAGAAATTCTAACGCTCAAGCAAAGCGATAACAAGTTATTTCACACTGAGGTGATTGACGCCGAAACTGGACAAAAGATTGGCGGGCTAGGTATGGCGGCGGATACCGTCTCTGAGATTGTCAAAGATGCCTGGCACATCACGGATGCGGAGGACAAACCAATCGGCAAGGTGTTTGAAAAAAGCATGGGGCAGTCCATCTTACGCCAGATGCTGGGCAACGATCTGCCGCAACAAATGAATATCACGGTCGGGGATACGCTCGTGGCGGAATTGCGCCAAAAGGTCAAGATGATGAGTTACGAGTTGGTGATTGATTTCAGCATGGATGCCGCGCATCTCCTTGACCGTCGCCTAGGGATCGCCGCCGCCATTTACGTTGCGCTTCATCAAGGAAAAGAAACCTAACCCACACAATCAATATCGCGGATTTCCTCCCTTCGCTCAGCGACAAGGTCATTGCGCCCGCAGAGCAACAAGCGAAAGAGTTGGAGAAGAGATAGTACGATGCCGAAGAAGAATTCGCTCAACAAATCTTTAACACAAAAGCCAGCCACAGCGAAAGCCGTACCGCAGACTCCATTCAACTTTGAGCAATCATTCCCGACGATTGCCGAATGGATCAATGAACGTGGCTGGATTGAGATCGGACAACAAGATGATTTCAGCGGAGCATTCGTCCGCGCGCTAGATGCCGGGGGAATGGTGTGGGAGGGCACATTCAGTTATCCGTCGCTCGACCACGCATTGTGCGCGTTGGAAAATGGACTAGAGAAATGGATGGAAGCGAATGGCTAAGAAACGCCGCGCTGAACCTTTGATTCTGCAAATGCTCGAAGCGGAATTTGAACGCGCCCGTAAGAAAACCGTTCCCCCTTTTCCATACGACCCCAAAACCCAGGCGATCAAACTACCCGATGAGATTGTGCTTGAACTACGGACGCTTGTGCGACAAGGTAACAACGTGCTAGCAGTCAAGCGTGTAACGCAACTGACTGGCGCGGGCTTGCGCCTGTCAAAAGATTTTGTGGATGGTTTGGTCAGGGGGTGATAATCAAATGCGACCGGTAGAAAAAGATCCCAAGCGCGAACAACGCATCTATGATGAAATCATCGTGGACGCGAATGGACCCGAAGAGCAAGCAATGGGCTGGTATTATTATTTGCAGGACACGATCCAGTTTCCATTTACCGCGCGTTGCATCGAGGAGCGCGCCATCTCGGTCCTCCGCAAAGGTGATGCGATGGAAATTCTGGGCATGGCGCCGACGAGTGAGTGTGAACACGAAATGTTTGTCGAGACGCGGTGGGAAAAACGCAACCTTGCAATTCCCCTGAGCCAAGTCGAGCCGATTACGCAGACCGATAAGGAGACGCGCGAAGCTGTCGCGGATTGGCATTACTGGGTCAAGCGAGGGTACGTGTTTTGATTCGTCGGTAACGAAAACAAATCGCCAGGGCAATTGACTTTTATGCCATTCTCTTTATAATGCGGTCATCGAAACCGACCTCGAGTTCTTGAGAAACAACGAGCATTCGTTTCCGAAAGACGATGACTGTCGAACGATATAGCGGTCGGACAAGTGCACTCCTAGGGGCGCCATTCGCAAGGCAAGGTCATCGTCATTCTACCGCGCGACGTAATACGAACGGCGGGAATGACGATGTTGTTTTTATAGTCCGTTCACCGTAATCTTCCAACCAAACGCGTGATGAATGGGGGGTAATGACGACGTTGCCCAATGCTCCTCTCGCACGTTCTCCACTGTTGCGAGCCGAAAACCTGCATCTGCACTTTGGCGGGCTTGCCGCGCTGGCGGGGGTCAGTTTTGACATCTACCCCGGCGAAATCCTCGCGCTAATTGGTCCCAATGGCGCTGGCAAAACTAGCGCGCTCAACTGCCTCAATGGATTCTATCGTCCGCAACGCGGCAAGATTCATTTTCAAGGTCGCGATCTCGTGCGGACGCCCACGCACCAAATCCCCCACCTCGGTATTGCGCGCACGTTTCAGAACATCGCTCTCTACACCGGGATGACCGCGCTCGATAATTTGATGGCGGCGCGGCATATTCAGATGAAACAGACTATGCTCGCGAGTATGCTCTATTTTGGTCCCGCGCAGCGCGAAGAAATCGAACATCGCCGCGTGATCGAAGAGATCATTGATTTCCTCGAAATGGAACACATCCGCAAAGCCGTCGTCGGCGCATTGCCGTACGGACTCCGCAAACGCGTCGAACTGGGACGCGCGCTCGCGCTCGAACCGAAACTTCTCTTGCTCGACGAGCCGATGGCAGGCATGAACGTCGAAGAAAAAGAGGACATGGCGCGTTTCATCCTCGACATTCACGAACGACGCAAAATGACGATCATGCTCGTCGAACACGATATGGGTCTCGTGATGGACATCGCGCATCGCATCGTCGTCCTCGATTTCGGCGTCGAGATTGCCGAAGGTACCCCGGACGAGATTCGACATCACTCCGCGGTGATTAAAGCGTATTTGGGCGAAGCGGAACGCAAGAGTAGTGGGACTGGGAACAGTGGGGTAGTGAACAGTGAACAGTGAACAGTTGACCATACGTGGAAGTGATCTCAGTCATCCAACCTCCAATCTCCAACCTCCAACCTCCAACTTCCAATTTCTAACTTCCAACCTCCAGACTCTCCCCCAGTATTTGAAACACTCGGCGGCGCGATTTCCCGCGCGTAAAACCGCGATGCGGAAAAAGATGCTGGGCATTTGGCGCGAGTTCACCTGGCAAGAATCGTACGCGCGCGTCAAATACCTCGCGCTCGGATTGATCCAGCTCGGTGTCACGCGCGGCGACAAGGTTTGCATCATCGGCGATAACGACCCCGAATACTTTTGGGCGCAACTCGCCGTCCAAGCCGCGGGCGGCGTCGCCGTTGGCATCTTTACCGATAGCGCATCCGCCGAGATTCAGTACATCGTTCAACATTCTGATGCGACGCTGGTCTTCGCCAAAGACCAAGAGCAGTGCGACAAACTTGTCGCGATTCGAGACCAGGTATCCGCGGTGCGCCGTGTGATTTATTGGGAAGAACGCGGGCTGTGGAATTATCGCGATGATTGGCTGATGAGTTTCGAGCAAGTCATCGCGCTCGGACGCGAGTCGGACGCACGCGAACCGCGCTGCTTTGACGAACGCCTCGCGCAAGGACGCGCGGACGATCTGGCGATTTTTTGCTACACCTCCGGCACGACCGGACAACCCAAGGGCGCAATGATCACGCACGCCAATCTTCTCGCGGGCGCGCTCAGTTATGGCAAGATTGATCCCAGGTCGGCGCACGACGAGTACCTCTCCTTTCTGCCGCCCGCGTGGATCACCGAAAATGTTTTGGGCTTGGCGGTGCACGTGGTGGACGGCATGATCATCAATTTTCCCGAAGAGCCGGAAACCGTGCAAGAAAACTTGCGCGAGATTTCGCCGCACGCGTTACTGTTCAGTTCGCGGCTCTGGGAAAATCTCTGCTCGACGGTGCAGATGCGGATCAACGATTCATCGTGGATCAATCGCGCGCTCTATCGCCTGTTCATGCCGATCGGTTATCGCTATGCCGACATGCGCTTCAATCAAGGCAGTACGCCGCTACTCTGGCGATGGCTGAACTGGCTTGGCGATGTCGCCGTATTCGCGCCGCTGCGCGACAAACTCGGCTTGATTCGCGTGCGCTCAGCGTACTCGGCGGGCGCGGCGCTCAGCCCGGATGTCGTGCGCTTTTTTCGCGCGATTGGCGTCAGCATCAAAAATTTGTTCGGCTCGACCGAGGCGATTACGCACACGTTGCACGTTGGCAATGACGTCAAGTTTGAGACGGTCGGCGTGCCGCCGCCGGGCATCGAAATAAAAATCGCGCACGATGGACAAGTGCTCGTCAAAGGTCCCACGGTTTTCCAGGGCTATTACAAAAATCCGGATGCGACCGCGAAGGCATTGGTGGATGGTTGGTATCACACCGGCGACGCGGGCTATCTGCGCGAGGACAAGCACCTGATTTATCTCGACCGCATGAAAGATTTGCTCGAACTCGCGACCGGCGATAAATTCTCACCGCAGTACATCGAAGGGCGTCTCAAGTTCAGTCCGTACATCAAAGACATGATGGCAATCGGTAAGGAGCGTCCGTTCGTCGCCGGTATTATCACGATTGATTTTGAGAATGTTGGACGCTGGGCGGAGCGGCGCGGGCTGGGTTACACGACGTTCGTGGATTTGTCGCAAAAACCAGAGACGTACGATTTGATTCGCGCGGATGTCGAACGCGTGAACGCGACCTTGCCCCCGCCGGCGCGCGTTCGCAAGTTCGTGCTGTTGCACAAGGAATTTGATCCCGACGACGCGGAAATGACGCGCACCCGCAAACTGCGCCGCAATGTGATCGAGGATCGTTATCGCGATATGATCGAGACGATGTACGGCGGCGGCGCAGAAGTGCGCGTGAGCGCGGCGGTGAAATATCGCGACGGACGCACCGGCACGATTGAGACGGCGGTGCGCGTGTGTTCGTTGGAGCAGACCACATGAACTGGGAACTCTTTCCGCAATTTTTCGCGACCGGGTTGTTGACGGGCGGCGTGTACGCGCTCGTCGCCCTGGGACTCGTGTTGGTTTACAAGTCGTCGCGCATTTTCAATTTCGCGCAAGGGCACTTGATGATGGTCGGCGCGTTTATCGCGTGGTGGTTCGTCGAAAACCTGGGTTTGGACGTGTGGGTCGCGTTCGGCGCGGCAATCGCCGCGACTGCGCTGTTAGGTTTGGGCGTCGAGCGCGTCGCGCTGCGTCCGCTCATCGGTCAGCCGATTCTCGCGACGATTATGATGACGCTCGCACTCTCCCAGGTTTTGCAAGGCGCGACGATTTTGTTGTTTGGCGCGTCGGATCGCGCGCTGCCGAACCTGTTCCCGTTGCAACCGGTCATCATCGGCGACTTGCGCCTCAAACTGAATCTCGTGATGGCATTCTTGGTGGCAATGCTGGGCTATCTCTCGTTCGTCGTGTTCTTTCGATTCACCAAAGCCGGTCTCGCGATGCGCGCGGCGGCAGAAGACCATCAACTGGCGCAGAGCGTCGGCTTGAGTGTGCCGCGCATTTTCGGACTCGCGTGGATGATCGCCGGTTTGGTCGCGGCGATTGGCGGTGTGTTGCTCGCGAGCATCAGCGGCTTGTCGCTCGTAGTGTCGCTCATCGCCCTCAAAGCATTTGCGGCGGTGTTGTTCGGCGGACTCGAATCCGTCCCCGGCGCGATTATCGGCGGACTGACCGTGGGCGTGATCGAAAGTCTCGCGGCTGGTCTGCCCGCCGACCCAGCGATTCGCGCGCTCAACCTCGGCGAAATCGCGCCGTATATTTTATTGTTGCTCGTGTTGTTCGTTCGCCCAGACGGATTGTTTGGGCTAAAGCGAATTGAGAGAATCTAAATCGCAGTGAACAATAAACCGTGAACAGTGCGATAGGGGTACTGTTGACTGTTGACTGTTGACCGTTCACTGACCAACTGTCCACTGAACACTGGAGTAACATGGCGCTTCGACTTGCCGGCGATTTCGATACATCCTACGCGCACGACATGGCGACGGTCCGCAATCGCGGACAGTGGGCGATGTTTGGCGCGTTCATCCTCGTTTTGTTTGCCTTGCCTTTTTTCGCGGACGCGCACGTGGTCGGCATCATCAATCTGATCGGCATCAGTCTCATCGCCGCGCAAGGACTGAATATCCTGGTCGGGTACACCGGACAAATTTCGTTGGGGCAAGCCGCGTTTATGGCGGTCGGCGCGTACACGTCGGCGGTGTTAGTCAAGTATGGCGTATCGTTCTGGCTAGCGTTGCCGCTCTCCGGTTTGAGCGCGGGCATGGTCGGTCTGCTGTTTGGCTTGCCGGCGTTGCGTATCAAAGGATTTTATTTGGCGATGGCAACGCTCGCCGCGCAATTCATCATCCCCTGGTTTTTCCGCAACGTGCGCGTGGATATTTTTGGCGGAATGCCGGGCATGAAGTTGACGCCGCCGGAACTTTTCGGCATCGTGTTCAATTCACAGCAAACCTTGTTCTTTCCGATCATCGGCACCGTCATCGTCACGACGTTCATCGCGAAAAATATTGTACGCACGCGCCTGGGACGCGCGTTGATCGCGATTCGCGATAACGATCTCTCCGCCGAAGTGCTGGGCATCGCCGTGTTTGCGTACAAACTCCGCGCGTTCTTCCTGTCGGCGCTGTACGCGGGATTGGCGGGGTCGTTGTGGGCGATGTATGCGCGCTCGATCAATCCCGAACAATTTTCGTTGGGACAATCGGTGTGGTATTTGGGCATGGTCATCGTCGGCGGCATGGGACACGGGCTGGGTCCAATTCTGGGCACGACCTTTTTGCGCTTACTCGACGAATTGACCGTGCAAATCGCGCCGATGTTGAGCAAGGTGTTTCCGCAAGTCGAAACGGGCTTGCTCGCCGCGCTCGGTCCGATTCTGTTCGGCGGATCGTTGATGTTGTTTTTGATCTTTGAGCCGCACGGACTCGCGCATCGCTGGGAAATGCTCAAAGCCGCGTGGCGCTTGCGACCCTTCGCACATTGATTTTCGATTGAAAATTCGAGACAGTGGTATGGCACCCGCAAATATTGAATTCACCGCAGAGTCGCGGAGAGCGCGGAGAACGCGGAGAACGCGGAGAAATTCATGATGAAAAACTCGGCGTTCTCAGTGTCCTCTGCGTCCCTGCGGAAAGTTTTTCGAATCATCGGTCTCGATGCTACCCTGTCGAAAATTCGCTCGAGATTCCAAATCGCAAATCGCAAATTGAAAATCGAAAATCCCAAAAGGAGGTGATGATCACGTCAGAATCGAAAATCAAAAATCAAAAATCTGAAATCTGAATTTTCCAAAGGAGGAGAGATGAGAAACAATGTTGTTTTGCTTGCGTTGATCGTCCTCGCGATCATCGCGCTGACCGCGTGTGCGGCGCCGTCGCCGACACCCGTCCCGCCGACTGCCGCACCCAAGCCAACGGATGCACCCAAACCTACGGACGCGCCGAAACCAACGACCGCTCCGGCGACGACTGCACCGCAAGCCACCGCCGCGCCGAAACCGACGGACGCGCCCAAGCCCGCGCTTCGCACGAAAGCGAATCCCGGCGAAAAAATGACGCTGTACCATTTGGGCGACGTGACCGGTCCCTATGCTTCGATCACGACGCCGCTCGTCAGCGGCTTTAGCGATGGCGTCAAGTACATCAACAGCAAGGGCGGCATTCGCGGCGCGGAAGTCCTCGTCGAATGGTCGGATACCGCGAACAAACTCGACCTGGCAATCTCGGCGTACAATCGTTTCCGCGAAAAGAAACCGCTCATCATGCAGTTGTACGGCTCGACCGAGACGGAAGGATTGCGCGATCGCTTTGCCGAAGACAAAGTACCGGTGATGACCGCGGGTGTGAGCGCCAAAGGTTCGTATCCGCCGAGCTATGTCTTTGCCATCGTGCCCATTTACTCGGATCAATTCGGCTTGTTCCTGGATTGGGTCAAGGCAAACTGGGACAAGGTCAAACCCGCTAAAGGTCAAGCCCTGGATTCGCCCAAGGTCGCAGTGCTAACCTGGGACTCGGCGTTTGGACGCGGCGCGTTGACGGATGAGAGCAAGGCATACGCCGAAAAGCTGGGCATCAAAATCATCACCCAGGAATTCTTTGCCGTGGGCGCGCCGGATGTGACCACGCAAATTCTCGCGGCGAAAAAAGCCGGCGCGAACGTGATTTTCACGAATACGCTCGCGCACGGTCCCGCGCAAATTCTCAAGGACGCCGTCTCGCTCGGCGTGCGCGATGAATTCCTGATCGGCGGTTGCAACTGGACGATGGATACGTCCATGCTGGGTCTGGCGAAAGAAGCGTCCGAGGGATTCTACGGCGTTTTGCCCAACCAGTGGTGGGACGATGCCGATCAACCCGGCGTCAAACTGATCACCGAACAGTTCACGGCGAATCAGCGCAAGCCGGCGGAACGCAGCGTGGGCTATCTCCTGGCATTCGCGTTCACGGATGCGATGAAGCAGTACATCGAAAAGACGATTGACCGCGTGGGCTTTGAGGGCTTGACCGGTCAAGCGGTGTACGAAACGATGATTAGCGGCGAAATCAAACCGACTGATGGCGTCACCACTTTTGATTTCAACAAAGATCGGCGCGCGACGACCAAGGCGCGCATCGCGCAAGTCAAAGGTGGCAAGTTCGTCTATGTGACCGACTGGATGACGACGCCGGATCTCAAACCCAAATAACTGCAGAGGTGCAGAGGAGCACGGGAGCAGAGGAGACAAGGACGTTCTCCCCTGCTCCCCCTCTCCCTGCTTCCCTGCTGTGTTTAGACGCAGATGCTCAAACTCAACAACATCGAAGTGGTCTATTCCGATGTGATCCTGGTTCTACGCGGCGTGACCCTGCAAGTAGAACCTGGGCAGATCGTCGCGCTGCTGGGCGCGAACGGCGCGGGCAAGACCACCACACTCAAAGCGATCTCCGGTTTGTTGCACACCGAACTCGGCGAGGTGACGCGCGGCTCGATCGAGTGGAATGGCGCGCGCCTGGATCGGAAAAAGCCGGAAGCGATTGTGCAACAGGGCATCATTCAAGTGCTCGAAGGTCGCCGGCTCTTTTCGCATCTGACCGTCGAAGAAAACTTGCAGGTTGGTGGCATCGGTCGGCAGAACGGATCGGACCTCAAGCGCGATCTCGAAATGGTCTATCACTATTTCCCGCGCCTGCGCGATCTGCGCGGACGCGTCAGCGGCTATCTGTCCGGCGGCGAGCAACAAATGGTCGTGATCGGTCGCGCGTTGATGGGGCATCCGAAATTGATGTTGCTCGACGAACCATCGCTGGGACTTGCGCCGCTCATCGTCCAGGAAATTTTCGACAACATCGCGACCATCAATCGCGCCGAACAGATGGCGATCCTGCTCGTCGAACAAAACGCGGTCGTCGCGCTCAATGTGGCGCATCACGGGTACGTGATGGAGAACGGACGCATCGTGCTGGATGCGCCGGCGGATAAACTGCGCGAGAACGAAGACATCAAGGAATTCTATCTCGGCTTGACCCAGGTTGGCGCGCGCAAGAGTTATCGCGAGGTCAAACACTACAAGCGGCGAAAACGCTGGCTGGGGTAGCGCTAGTGTTCAGTATTCAGTGTTCAGTGTCCACTGTCCACCGAATTGATACTGAATACTGAACACTGAATACTGAATACTAATCATGTACAACGCACACATCATCGGCTGGGGCAAATATCTCCCTGGCAAAGTCGTAACGAACGAGGAACTCGCCAAAACGTCGCCGGTTGATCCCGAATGGGTCAAGACGCGCACGGGGATCGAGTCGCGCCACCTTGCCGAACCAAAACAGGCGAGCGCGGACATGGCGACGCGCGCCGCGCGCACCGCGTTGACGGTCGCCGATCTTGCGCCGGCGCAAGTGGATTTGATCATTTGCGCGACCAACACCCCGGACTATTTATTTCCAGCGACCGCGTGCCTCGTCCAAGACGCGCTCGGCGCGACGAATGCCGGGGCGTTCGATCTCGCCGCCGGTTGTTCTGGCTTTGTGTACGCGCTCACCGTCGCCGACCGGTTCATTCGCAGCGGCGCGTATCGGCATATTCTCGTCATCGGCACAGAGACCGCCTCGCGCATTTTGCCCTGGCACGATTCGCTCTGTGCGTTCTTCGGCGACGGCGCGGGCGCGGTCGTGCTTGCCGCAAACGAACAACCCGGCGGTTTGCTCTCGTTCATGCTCAAAGCGGATGGCTCCGGCGGCAAGTTGCTTATTTTGCCCGGCGGCGGCAGTCGCAATCCGATGAGCCAGGAGGCGCTCGACCAGGGTTTGCAATTCGGGCGCACGGACGGACGCGCGATCTATCGCTTTGGCTTGCGCGCGATGATTCACACCGCGCGCGAGGTTTTGCGCTCGGCAAAGTTGAACGTTGACGATATTGATTTATTCATTCCGCATCAAACGAATCAAACGCTGATTCATCAGACCGCGCAAAAATTACGCATCCCGCCGGAAAAAACCTTCGTCAACGTCGCGCGCTATGCCAACACCTCGTCCGCCTCGATTCCGATTGCGTTGTGCGACGCGATCGAGCAAGGTCGCATCAAGCCCGGTTCGCGCGTGCTCATCACCGTGTTTGGCGGCGGACTGACGTACGCCGGCATGGTGTGGCACTGGTCGCAACCGGTGGCGCGCAAACCCATGTCGCTCGCGCGGCGATTCTGGCACGCGTTGTGGGATGCTCAAGCCGCGTTCCAATCGCGTTTTTTTCAGCTCGAACACCGGCTCGAATCGCTCGCGCCAAGCGAAGATGCGGAGGAGAAAGAATAGAATCCGGCTCATTAGAATCCAGGTTTCTTCGAGAAACCTGGATTTTGGCGAAGATAGTAACACAAGGAGGAGCACATGCCACGAGCAAAATCCGTGTTATTGGATCGCGAGCTCGCGCGCTTGGTTAAACACGCGTACACCAACGCGCCTGCGATCAAAAAGATTTTTGACGACGCCCAGATCAAACCCGGCGAAATCAAACGCGTCGCCGATTTGGAGCGCGTCCCAGTCACGAGCAAGGACAAACTCGCGCGGATGCAACAAGAAAATCCGCCCTTTGGCGGATTCCTTGCCGTCAAGCCGAATCGGCTCAAGCACATTTTTCTCTCGCCCGGTCCCTTGTATGAACCGCACGGCGCGGAGAAAGCGTTGGTCAAAACCGCCGGTCAGGTTTTCAAACTGGCTGGCTTTCAGCGCGGCGATATCGCGCTGAACACGCTGTCGTATCACCTCGTCCCCGCCGGGTTGTTGCTCGATGCCGGTTTGCATGCCGCCGGCGCGACGGTCGTGCCGAGCGGCGTCGGCAACACCGAGTTGCAGGTCAAGATGATGCTCGATTTGCGCGTGACCGGTTATGCCGGCACACCCAGTTTCTTGATGACGATCATCAAGAAAGCGGAAGAGATGGGTTTGAATTTCAAAGAGAAATTCGTTCTGCGCCACGCACTCTTCACCGCCGAACCCTATCCGCCGTCGCTGCGCCAGCAGTTCGAAGGAGTGTACGGATTACAAACACTCAACGCGTACGCGACCGCCGAACTGGGATTCCTCGCGTATGATGACGAGACCAAGACTTGCTTACGCTTTGTCGAAGGCGTCGTCGTCGAAATCGTTGATCCGCAGACCGGCAAGCGTGTGGGCGTGCGCGAGCCGGGCGAAGTCGTCGTGACAACGTTCAACGAAACGTATCCGATCATCCGGCTTGGCACCGGCGATATGGCGATCTACGCGGATGATTCGTTCCAAAAAATGATGCTCGTCGGTCGCGTGGGCGAAGCGGTCAAAGTGCGCGGCATGTTCGTCCATCCGAATCAACTCAAGTTGGCGATGAGTAAATTCCCGGCGATTGCGCGCGTCCAGGGTGTCGTCACGCGCCCGGACAATGTGCGCGATCATTTCACGATCAAGGTCGAACTGGCGCAACCCATTGGCGAACCCGACGTGTTGAGCAAGAGTTTCGCGGACGTGGTACGCGATCTCTGTCGCGTCGGCGTAGACCAGGTCGAATTTATTCCTGCCGGCAGTCTGTCGGCAGACGCTAGGACGATGGTGGACGAAAGAAAATGGGAATAGTCTAAGCGCCGTACTCTTCGTTTGCCAACACGCGCGTGACCAACTCATCGCGCGCATCGCGTTCGATTAATTCGCGTGCGCGTTCGCCGGGCGAACCAAACCCACCGCCGCCCGCTGTTTCGATGCTGACCATTTCGTGCGCATCGTCGAGAGCAATCACACCGGTGTTCGACGTGATTTCTTCGCGTGACAATTCTTTGCGGTTCCACACGATGCGTGTCCGTTTCCCCGGCGCGCCGCCCACCAATCCTTCGGGCGGCACGACTTGGCGATGGGGCCACAACATCACAAAAAGTTTTCCGACGTAATTTACCAGACGCGAAATCGTGACGCGTTGTCCCAATCCGCCGCGATGTTTCCCTGCGCCGCCGGAATCCGGCACGAGTTCTTTTTCGTGCACCAGCACCGGCACGGCGACCTCGAACAATTCGACCGGGACATTCGATGCACTGCTCGGAAAGATCGTCGCCGACGCGCCATCGCCGTGCGCGTTGCCGCCCAGCCCACCCGAGTTGAACAACCACGCGTTGAACGTCGAGTCGTCTTGCGCGATGCCGTACACTTTGTAGCCGGTCATCAATCCACCCGATGCCATCACGCGATCAGGGATCACGCGTGACAGCGCGCCAAAAATCAGCGGCGCGATGTACCAACCGGTGCGCGTGCGATTCGTCACTGACGACGGCGGCTTGCAGTTGAGCACGCTGCCTGCCGGCGCGATGACGCGGATCGGCTGGTAGCATCCCGAGTTGCTCGGCACCTCCGGCAACAGCGCGCACTTGAGCGAGTACGCCGTGTGCGCGAGCGTATACGTCAGCGTGCAATTGATTCCACCGCGCGGATGTTGCGGCGCAGAGCCGGTGTAATCCACTGTGATTTCATCGCCGTTAACTTTAACCGCGACCTGCAACGGCAGAGGACCATCGAGTTCGTCGAACGTGAGCGCGCACGTGTACGTCCCATCCGGCACCGCGCGAATCGCGTCGCGCATCGCCGCTTCGGAACGCGCGTGAATTTCATCCGCGATGCCATCGAGTCCATCCAGGTTGTATTCGTCGAGCAGCGCCAACGCTCTTGCCGCGCCAACTTGCGCCGCGCTGACTTGCGCGTGAATGTCGCCGATCACCATATCCGGCACGCGCACATTCGCGCGCACAAAATCGAGTACCGCATCAACGAGTTTGCCCTCGGCATACAAACGTGTCGGCGGAATGAACAATCCTTCTTCGTACACTTCATGCACCGCGTTCGAATCGAGCGCGCCGCCAATGTCTGCCATGTGCCCAATGCTGCCGGCAAAACCGACGCGCTTGCCGTTGCGGAAAAACGGCAAAATCACGGCGATGTCCGGTTGATGTCCGGCGCACAGCCACGGATCGTTCGTGATGTAAATGTCGCCGGGACGAATGCCGTCTTCGCCATACTTTTCGATGAAATGTTTTGTGACGTGCGGCAAGGTCTGATTGAACACCGGCATACTGCGCGTCGCGTGCGCCAAACCGCGCCCCCGACTATCGAGCAATTCGCAACCGAAATCATTTGCCGCGCCGATCACTGTCGAGAACGACGTGCGCAACATTGTCACCGCCATCTCGTCTACGAGCGAGATGAGGCGACTCCATAAAATTTCAAGTGTGAGTGAATCGAAAGAACTCATTACTATCCTCAGTTAATCCGCGAATAACGCGAATCTTCGCGAATCTTTTTGTTCGTTTATTCGCGTTTATTCGCGAGATTCGCGGATAAATTATTTCGCCTTGATGATCAAGTTCAGTTTTTCATCCACGGTCAACTCCATGTCCGGCGGAACAATCGCCGTGGACTCGCGCTCTTCGACGATCGCGGGACCCGTGAATTGCATTCCTGGGATCATTTTGTAACGATCGTACACTGGCGTCGCGACGAACCCAGCTTTGCCAAAGTACGCGCGCCGTTCGCCGCGTTGTGCCGCCGTCGCATCGCCAGCACGCGACGCGACCCAGGTTTGCATCGGCGGACGTGGACCGGATACGGTGATGCGCCAACTCAAAAATTCGAGCGACCGGATTTGCGGCAAGTGACCGTACCGTTGTTCGTACAGGCGCATGAATCTTTCGCTGACCTGGGTCCTGTGTTCATCGCCTAGTGATTCGTGCGGGAGCGGCACCGTCAACTCGTGCAATTGTCCGACGAATCGCCCATCTGCACTACGTTCGACCGTGACGCCTTCGCGCACGCCGGCTTCGGCGAGCAGTGCTTCGCCCTTGTTTTGCAAATCGCCGAGGATGTGTTCGACTTGCGCCAGATCAACGCGATCCCACCGCGTCGGGAACGATTGCACCAATTCGAACGACAGCGGTGCGATGAGCAGACCGACGGCAGATACAACACCGGCAGAAGGCGGACAAATCACTTCGGGTGCGTTCAAAATGCGCGCGACGCCCGCGCCGTGGATCGGACCGCCGCCGCCGTACGCGAGCACGGCAAACTTGCGCGGGTCTTGCGCCTGCTCGATGACGTGAATCTTTGCCGCCGCCGCCATGTTTTCGTTGACGAGCGAATGAATGCCCCACGCGGCTTCGACCGGCGAAAGGTTTAGCGCCTTGGCGATGCGTTCCATCGCGCGCTCTGCCGCGGCGACGTTCAACTTCATTCTGCCGCCGAGAAAATAATCGGGATTGAGATAACCCAGGAGCAAATTCGCATCGGTCACCGTTGGCGCGTCGCCGCCGAGATCATAACACGCGGGACCTGGGTCGGCGGACGCGCTTTGCGGACCGACCTTGAGCAAGCCCAGCCGATCCAGGTGCGCGATGCTGCCGCCGCCCGCGCCAATTTCGATCATGTCAATCGAAGGAAATTGCAACGGCAAGCCGCTGCCTTTGCGAAAACGCGACACGCGCGCGACTTCCAAGCCGCGCGCGAGCGCGGGCTGACCGTTTTGAATCAAACACAATTTTGCGGTCGTGCCGCCCATGTCAAACGAAATCACGTTCGGGCGATTCGCGGTCAGGCCAAAGTGTGACGCGGCAATCGCGCCGGCGGCTGGACCTGACTCGACGAGGCGAATCGGAAAATCGGATGCGGTGCGCGTTGAAGTGCTTCCGCCCGACGAGAGCATCAAATACAGTCGCCCGGTATAACCTTGGTCCTGTAACAATTTTTCGAGCCGATTCAAATAATCGCGCAAGCGCGGCTGGACGTACGCGTTCGCAACCGTCGTCGAGGTGCGTTCGTATTCGCGAATCTCCGGCGCAACCTGGGACGACAACGACAGCGGCACGCCGGGCAACGCGCTCGCGATGAATCGCGCAACGCGCTCTTCGTTTTGCGAATTGCGAAAGGCATGCAAGAACGAAATCGCAATCGCTTGTACGTGCTCGGCGCGTAATCGCTCGCCAATCGCGCGCAGTTCATTTTCGTCTGGCTCGATCATGACATTGCCATCGCGATCGCTGCGTTCGGCGACGCCAAAGCGCAAATAGCGCGGCACGAGTGGTTCGGGGAATTGCAGGAACAAATCGTAAATGTCATAGCGTTGCTCGTTGCGAATCTCGAGAATGTCACGAAATCCTTTCGTCGTCAGCAGCGCGACCTTCGCACCGGTGCGTTCGATGAGTGTATTCGCGACGAGCGTCGTGCCGTGAATCGCAGTTTCGACCTGGGAGGCGTTTACCCCGGCGTACTCGAACAAACCGCGTAAGCCAGTCATCACGCCTTGCGCGGGGTCGTGCGGCGTCGTCAATTCCTTCCACACTTTGAGTTCGCCGGTCGCTTGATCGAGCAAAGCAAAATCGGTGAACGTTCCACCGATGTCAAATCCTAGCCGATAACGTCGTGTGCTATCATTAGACATTCTCTGTAATCCTCTGAATTATTTATCCGCGAATAACGCGAATAACGCGAATAAAAAATCAAAAATTCGCGAAGATTCGCGTTATTCGCGGATAATTCTTGTCTACCGTTGCAGAGTTTGCAAAAAAATCAACGAGCCGTAGCGCGATTGGATTTTCTGCCACTCGTCCGCATCGTAAAACTGGCAACGTCCCGCGGTGAACAGCTTGGCGACCTCGACGCAAAACCGCGTCGCCATTTCGTCATCGTACACGTGATTTGCGCCGGTTGCGGGACCTGGGACGGGAACCTCGGATGTGAGCGCAACTCCGACGACCGGCGCGCTCGTCGCCGTCGAGGGTTGCAGGATGCTGTTGAGATGATAAATATCGTTGCCGTACGGAGTTATGTCCTGGGTCGTGATCGGAAAGACGACCGGCATTTTGCCGGTGACCCAGGATATCACGTTGAGCAAATCCTCGCTCACGCGCAAGATGTATCCCTCTTTCACCGTCGGCGAAATTGCAAAGCCGCGCTGATTGATGATACGATTGCCGCGCGTCGTGTCCACCGAAAGAACCGCTTGCATTTCCGGCTGCACTTGGCGCACGATCATCGTGTGGATGCCGACCGGCGAACCCATGAACGGCGTCGGCGCGTGCGGCTGTGTTGGTGCGTGCGGACAAATGTGTGTTGTGATGCGTACATCGCCGGGCAGAACATCGCCATTTCGGCGCAGGTCCGCAAGTTTGAGCGCAGCGCTCAGTGCGACAATCGCGCCATCCGCATCGGACACGAGACCGATTTGCGCCGGGCGCGCGCCGATGCCGCCCAACTGACCCAGGATGCCGAGCGTTGGACCATTGCCGTTGCCACGAATCGCGCACGAAATAAAATCGGTGTGACCTTGTTCGCCGGTCACGCGCTCGACGACGACGTCATCCGCGCCGCGCGCTTTCAATATATCAGCGACCTGGGTTCCGGTCACGTGCGCGCTGTCGAGCAGTTCGTAAATTTCCAAAACTTGTTTCAATGCCACATTCAACCTCATTCATTCGCGAATCCCATATTTTTTATTCGCGAAGATTCGCGAGATTCGCGGATAATCAATTCCGAAATGGCGACACGTCTGGGTCGGGGATCGGCATCGCGGCGAGGAGATTTCGCGTGTACGGTTCGCGCGGCGCGGTGAAAATCCGCTCCGTGTCGCCCTCTTCGACAATCTTGCCATGATAGATCAGCGCGACGCGGTCGCAAATGTAACGAATGACCCCGAGGTCGTGCGATATAAAGAGGTATGTCAATTTTAATCGCTTTTGCAAATCGTCGAGCAAATTCAAAATCTGCGCTTGCACCGATACGTCGAGCGCGGAGGTTGGCTCGTCGAGAATGACGAGGCGCGGGTGCAACGCGAGCGCGCGCGCAATGCCGATGCGTTGGCGCTGCCCGCCGGAAAATTCGTGCGGAAAGCGATACAAGTACTGGCGGCTCAGGTTTACGAGTTCGAGCAGTTCGACGACGCGCGTGGTTAGGGCTTCGCCGCGCAGTTTCGTGTGGATGACGAGCGGCTCGGCGATAATGTCGCGCACGGTGAGGCGCGGGTTGAGCGACGCGTACGGGTCTTGAAAGACGATTTGCATTTCGGCGCGGCGGCGGCGCATTTCTTCCGGCGGCAAGCGCAAAATGTCCACGCCGTTAAAGCGCACCTGACCGAACGACGGTTCTTCGAGACGCAAGAGGCAGCGCGCAATCGTGCTCTTGCCCGACCCCGATTCGCCGACGAGACCGAAACTGCTCCCTGCCGCAATCGAAAAATTCACGCCGTCCACCGCTCTAATCGTGCCGATGGTGCGGGTGAACATTCCACCGCGCAAAGGATAATGTTTACCGAGATTTTCAACTTGAAGTAACACGGTCATGTTTTTCTTTTGTCCGCGAATAACGCGAATAACGCGAATAAAAAACAAGAAAAGATTCGCGAAGATTCGCGTTGTTCGCGGATAAAACTATTTTTTTGGATATAAATAGCACGCGACTTGATGAGCGGTTTCAAGCGATGTTGTTGCCGGGAACGCGGTGCGGCACACGGGCATCGCGTGCGGACAGCGCGGTTCAAAGCGACAACCCGGCGGCGGATGAATTAGATTTGGGATATTGCCCGGCACACCCAGGAGTTCACCGCGCATAGTCTGGGGCGTTGGAATTGAGCGCAACAGTCCTTGCGTGTACGGATGGCTCGGATGCTTGAACACGCGCCGCGCCGTGCCGCTCTCGACAATATTGCCGGCGTACATCACCGCGACCTCGTCGCACAACTGCGCGACAACACCCAGGTTGTGCGTGATGAGCAAAACGCTCAGGTGAAACTCTTTGACCAGCCCGTAGAACAGTCGCAGAATTTGCGCTTGCACCGACACGTCGAGCGCGGTCGTCGGCTCGTCCGCGATGAGCAGTTGCGGCTGACCCAGGAGCGCCATCGCGATCAACACGCGTTGCCGCATCCCTCCGCTGAACTCGTGCGGATAACCATCAATGCGCCGCGCGGCGTCTTCAATGCCAACGTGTTCGAGCAATTCAATCGCGCGTGTACGCGCCGCTTGCCGGCGTCCGCCTGCCGAAGCGTACTTGCCGAGCAAACTCGTGTCGCCGGATTGCTCGACGATGTGCAGCGCGACGTCAATCATCTGCTCGCTGATTTTGAAAACCGGGTTGAGGTTCGTCGCCGGGTCTTGGAAAATCATCGCGATGCGGCGTCCGCGCAATTTCCGCATTTCCGATTCGGGGAGACGCATCACGTTTTGCCCATCGAACCAGATTTCCCCGCGTGGATAATTGCCCGGTGGCGTGGCGACAAGGCGCGAGATAGACAAGCCGGTGAGCGTCTTGCCGCACCCGGTCTCGCCGACCAAGCCCATGACGACGCCGCGCCGCAGCGTGAGGTTGACGCCGTTGAGCACATGTGATGTGCCGTCGAACGTTTTGATGTCGAGATAGAGATCGCGAATGTCGAGAAGTGGTTGGGTGGTCATTCGTTCTTTCGAGCGTGCCCAGTCGCTAGGTGTTTTCTACGGTTTGCGTTAGCGGCTCCGTTGCGCGCATGGTTAGCCCGCCTTGTTCCTTACAACCCAGATCATTTGCCCAGACTCTTTGGTTAGTGCGCTCTTAAAAAAATCGCCATAGACTGCCTCGATGGAAAAACCAACTCGTTTTAGCAGATGCTCCATCTCAAATCGAAACACACAATGCAATGGCATGGGGTTCATCTCCCATCGCTCAATCACACTTCCATCTGCGCTTGTCTCTTCCCACCTTAACGTCACAGCCGCAGTTTGTGTGGATGGCTCAAAGGTCCACAAGTAAAAAGTGCGGATTTTCTGCCCGGTGATTGGATGGATTAGTTCACGACCAGTTTCAAAGGCGGGTTCTTTCTTCGTGACCAGTTCCCCAAGCCAACTTACATCCTGATGATCAAGGTGTACCACCAGAGTTCCGTCTGCTAGAAGATGCCGCTTGATATTTTCAAGACACTTTACCTGGTCATCGGGTGTAAGCATAAATTGGAACGAGTGCCCAGGTATTATTACAAGCCCGAATTTCTTGTCGATCTCAAATGTCCGCATGTCACCCTGTACCCAGGAAATGTTTGAGACCCCGATACTTTTTCCGCGCGCGATTTCCAACAACTCTGGTGAGAGATCAAGACCAGTAATGGTGGCTCCATCCTGTGCAAGGCGTATGGCAATCCGACCCGTCCCGCAGGCAATTTCAAGCACGTCAATGTATTTGGAGTTGACATTGGCGACTAACTCACGATAGAAATTCACTGCCCCTTGCCAATCTGGTACCCTGACATCATAAAGTTGAGCGTATAACTCTTTAGCCGTTTGTTTCATCTACGAGGAACTCCCATCCTCGGTGATTTCTTTGTGTATGTGCGACGTGCCATCGAACGTTTTGATGTTGAGATAGAGAAGATCACGCATCTTGGATAACATTTGTCTTTGCTCAATCCATTGGCACGCTTCCGTTCGTCGCTTGTAATTCGCGTTGGGTCTGGCTTGCCGCCCACCCTTCCGAAATTCTCAGCAACACGACACCACCAAGAATCATCAAACTTCCGCCAAGCTGTATGCCGGTCAATCGCTCACCCAACAACGCGTACGCGATCACGGCGGTAAATGCCGGCTCCAACGTCACAACCAAATTTGCGACGCTCGACGGTAGATAACTCAGACTGACGTTGTACAGTCCAAAACCAAAAACCGTCGGACCTGCCGCGAGCAAGAACAAGATTATCCAACCGGCAAGCGCGTTGCCCAGCCAGAAAAAATCGCGCAGAGTGGATGCAGTGCCAGGAATGATTTGTCCGGGGATCAAATTGAACAACAACAAAAACAGTGCGGCAAAACCAAACGTGTAGAACAAGGTCGTCCATGGATTCAAGCCGCGTTGCGATGCCGAACGTCCCAGCAAACTGTAACCGGCATAACCCAGACCGGAAAAGATGCCAGTGAAAATACCGAGCACGTTTGCGCGCCACGTCGCCGGGTCTAACGCACCTGAGACGAGCGCGCAACCGATCAGACTGATGATGACGACCAGGACTTTCGTCCAGTCCAATCGTTCCTTCAGCAACCACCAACCCAGCAACGCGGTAAACCCCGCCGAGCAATAGACCAACACGGTCGCAACCGCCGCGCCGTTCAGCGCAACGGCGAGCGTCCACAGCGAATTGAACATCGCCAGCACAAATCCATAGGCGATGAGATAGATCAAATCCTGGCGGTTGATTCGCAATGTGATTGCGCGATTCAACGCGAGCACCGGCAACAAGGTGAGCGCGACGAAACTATCGCGCCAGAAGGCAAGCACGAGCGCCGGAATCTGATAGGTCTGGGTGAGATGGCGGATAAAGATCGCGGTCAGTGACAAGACCGCCGCGCTCGCAAGCGCGATGACATAGCCGCGCGTCAGGTTCGAGTTGTTGGAAGCAGGGTTGGACATGGATTCGCGTTATCGTTTTGCGCGCGGGTCGAGCACATCGCGCAAGCCATCGCCGAGCAGGTTGAAGCCGAACACGGTAATGAACAATGCCAAGCCGGGAAAAATCGGATACCACCAGTACTGCGGCACGTAACTGCGCGCCGCGCTGAACATCGCGCCCCACTCCGGCGTCGGCGGCTTCGCGCCCACGCCGACGAAACCGAGCGCCGCCGCCGTCAAAATCGCAAAGCCCATGTCGAGCGACATTTTCACGATGATGGGCGAGGTGATGTTCGGTAGGATGTGCGTAAAGATGATGCGCCAATGACTTGCGCCGGACGCGCGTGCGGCTTGCACGTACAAATCCTGTTTGCGCGACGATACTTCGGCTTGCACCAAGCGCGCATAACCGGGCCACCACACGAGCGAAATCGCCAGCATCATATTTTGAATGCTTGCGCCGAGCGCGGCGGCAATCGCAATCGCAAGAATCAAACTGGGCACGGTCAGGAAAATATCGGTGAATCGCATGATGATTTCGTTGACGAGTCCGCCGAAATAGCCGGCGAGCGCGCCCAGCACAATGCCAATCGTCGTCGCGATGATGAGCACGATGACGCCGACCGACAGCGACACGCGCGAGCCGATGACGACGAGTGTGAACACATCGTGTCCCAGCTCATCCGTGCCGAACCAGTGCGCCGCGCTCGGCGGTTGAAAGCGTTCCTTGACGCGAATCGCGCCTTCGGCGTCTTGGGGGTACGGCACGAAATACGGACCCAGGATCGCGACGAGAAAAATGAACACGATGAGCGCCAACCCGACGAGTGACAGCTTGCTCTGCCGAAAGCGATAAAAGCCGCGCTGCCAATTTTCGATGCGGCTTGCATTTTGTTCGCGCCAGCGAGTGAGTGAAATGGTCATGTGTACCGAATCCGTGGATCGAACAGACCGTACATCAAATCAATGATCACGTTCATAATGACGAACGTCACGCCGATGATAAGCGTCACGCCCATGATCGGTTGAAAGTCGAGCGAGATGATCGAGGTCGTCGCGTACAAGCCGATGCCGGGCCAATCGAAGACGGTCTCGACGAGCACCGAGCCGCCTAACAGCCAGCCAAAGTACAGACCGATCACGGTGAGCGTCGAGATGAACGCGTTCTTGAGCACGTACTTGAACAAAATCAAATTCATCGGCAAGCCGAGCGCGCGTTCGGTCAGCACGTAATCCTGTTGCAGAATTTCGAGCACGCTCGCGCGCATCATCCGCGTGATCGTCGCGAGCGGTGAGAGCGAAAGCGCGAACGCCGGCAGGATCATGTGTTTGAGCGCAGTGCCGAGTGCGTCCCAGTTTTGCGCGAGGATCGAATCCAGCGTGAGAAAGCCGGTGACGGTGGGCGGCGGCGCTTCGAGCGTGGGAAAGCGCGAGCCAAGCGGCAGAACGCCGATGATGATGCCAAACAGAATTTGCAAAAGGAGCGCCAGGAAAAATCGCGGCGAGGAAATAAAGGCGAGCGAAAAAACGCGGATCAAGTTATCGGGCGCGCGGTCGCGCGCGACGGCGGAGATGATGCCGAACGGAATGCCGAGCGCGATCGCGACGAACATCGCCGCGAGGATCAATTCAATCGTCGCCGGGAAAAATAGACGGAGGTCGTCGGCGACTTGGCGACGCGTCATGATCGAGCGACCGAGATCGCCGCACACCAAGCCGGAAACGTAGCGCACGTACTGCGTCGGCAGGGGTTCGTCCACGCCGTACTCTTTGGCGAGCGCGGCGATTTCTTCTTTCGTTGCTTGCGGACCGGCGACGAGCATGACCGGGTCGCCGGGAATGAGATGCGAGATCGTGAATGTCAGGATTGACAGTCCGATCAAGACGGGAATCATGAACAGGATGCGACGAATCAGGTAGGATGCCATGCGATAGCAAATTTATCATTGCGAGAAGCGGAGCGACGAAGCAATCTCCAAGCCGCTTGGAGATTGCTTCGCTCCGCTCGCAATGACAGTGTGTGACTTACTTCAACGACAACGGGAAGAACTCGATCGCGTTCGACGCAATGGGGACGAACTTCCAGCCGAGCACGGAATCGCGCATCGCGAGCTTGCGCTTTTCGAGCACGCCGAAAATGTCCGGCGCGTCTTCGACGAGTTGCTTTTGCAGATCGCTGTACAGCTTGACGCGTTCAGCCTCAGTCGTCGCGGTGCGCGCCTTGTCAATCAGCTCGTTCACCTTGGTGCTGTTGTACGTCGGATTCGTCCAGTTGCCATTTTGCGAACCGTGATACGTTGGGAACGCGATGTTGTCCGGGTCGGCATAGTTCGCGGTCTGGAACACTGGGAAGAAATCGGGCGTCGTCTTGGGTTCCTTGGTCAACGCGACCATGTCCGTCCAGACGAGTTGCTTGACGTCGAGATCAATGTTCAGTTTCTTGAGACTATCGAGCAGGATCAAACCGAACTTACGCTCGATTTCGAGACCCGACACGTAGATGTACGATAATTTGATGCCGCCGGTCGGAGATTTGGATTTGGCGAGAAATTCTTTCGCCTTGGTCAAATCGGTGCGATAGACGTCGAGTTTCGGATCCGCGCCCAGGATGCCGGGCGGCAAGGGACCGGTCATCAGGACCGCGTGATCCGTTCCTTCTGCGTCGAGCATCGCTTGATAATCGAACGCGTACGAAATCGCTTTACGCAGATTCACGTCGGTGAGCGGACCATTCTGCGTGTTGAACTTGAGCGAGAAGGTGCGGAATTCCGGTTCCATCGCGAGCACGACGCCGGACGAACCTTTTAGCGCGACCATGTCATCGTAGGTCAGGTCTACCGCGATGTGCGCGTCACCCTTTTGCACCGCGAGGCGTTGCGATGATGTTTCGCGCGTGATCTTCCAGATCGCGCCGGTCAAATTGCCCGCGCCGTCTTTCTTCCAGTACTCTTTCGCGCGTTCGAGTTCGTAGAGGTTCCCAGGTTCCCAGCGCTTGATGACGAACGGACCGGAACCGGCTTCGTGATCCTTGAGCCAGGTCTGCCCATCGTCCGCGCCCTTGTTCGCTTCGACGACTTTGGGATTGACGATGAACATCCAGGGAAGCACCGACATGAAGGGCGCGAACGGTTTGGTCAATTTGATCTTGATGGTCGTGGCATCAACGACGGTCGCACTCTTGTCGTCCATCGCCGAGGCAAACATCCAGTTGCCACCCTTTTTCAACTTGAGCGAACGGTTGAACGAGTACTGGACGGCTTCGGCAGTGACGGACGACCCATCGTGGAACTTGGCGTCTTTGACCAGTTTGAACGTGTACTCCAAACCGTCTGACGAAATCGTCCACGATTCGGCGAGCTGGGGTACGATCTTGGCTGGGTTGCCTTCGTAGCGCACGAGTGGATCGTAGACATTGCGGTGCATCGCGCGGTTCGAGTACCCATCGCCGGTGTGTGGGTCGAGGTTGGCGATGTCTTGACCGCTCGCGACGATCAAGACCTTGGGCGTCGCTGGCTGAGCGGCGACGGTTGGCTTGGGCACATCGGTCGGCTTGGCGACCGGAGCGGCGGTTGCCGGCGCAGTCGTTGCCGCGGGCTTGGGCGCGTCGGTGGGTTTGGGCGCGGCAGTTGGTGCCGTGGTCGGCGCGGGTGCTGGGGCGCAGGCGACGGCAACGATCACGAGCACAAACATTGCTGCGATCAAGGCGCGGCTAAAAAATTGAGACATACTTCTCCTCCTCTATGAATTTGTTTCTCCGATTCCTCACGCGAGGAACGGCGCGTCGTTAGAGAGAAAAAATAGTGACTACTCAACCGTGAGATGGTTGGCAGGCGCGATGTCTCGGCATCGTGGTTCGTACCATTCGCAAGGATGGGCTGGGTAGGTGCGAAAAATATTCGAGTGAGTGTGTCAAGTTTTGAGGACCAACCAATCCCGTGGAAGAAAAAATGTCGCTCGAAGTTTTATCCATTCTAGCGCATTTCAAGTTCTTGTCAATCACGGCGGTATTTATGGGTGTCCGTCAAAATTTTGGAACACTCAACCTGCGCAAGGTTTTTTTCACCACCCAAAAACTTGACGCACACCCGGTATTCATCGCGTTGACACTTGGATGTGTTTGTAGTACAACGTGCGCGATCCGGATTCGTCTTCACCGATGGGGCGACGCGCGTTTCGCTTCGAGTATCCCATTTTGAGCAGGGAGCTGAAATCATGCCTACGTGTAAATTGAATGATCGAAGCCAAGCCGAGGATTTGATTCGCGGTTTGACCTTGCTTGGCACCGGCGGCGGCGGTCGTCCCGAAGCTGGACGCGAATCACTCCAGCGTATTCTCGATCGCGGCAGACCAATCGAATGGATTGATGCGCGCGAATTGCCGGACGAAGGATTCGCGTGCGCGGTATTTTCCGTCGGCTCGACCGCGCCGCGTCCCGCCGATTTCAAAGAAGGTCAGACGTATCCGGGTTACGGCACGCGCGCGCTCGGCACGGCGATGCCGCGCGCGGTGCGCGAATTGGAAACGTACACCGGCAAACGCATCACGACGATTTTCCCAATCGAGTTAGGCGCGAACAACACGGCGACGCCGCTGTATGCCGCCGCCGAACTCGAACTGAAACTGATTGATGGCGATGCAAGCGGGCGCGCCGTGCCGGAGGCAAGTCAGGTCACGCCGGCAATGCAGCAGCAATCCTTCGCGCCCGCGGCAATCGCGGACGAATGGGGAAATGTTCTCCTGCTAAAACACGCGACGAGTCTCGACGTGGCAGAGGCAATCGCGAAAGGCATTTCGATCATCACCAAAATGCCCGACCCGTACGCGATCTGCGCGGTTGCCGCGTACCTGATGCCGGTCGCCGAGATGAAACGCGCGGTCATCCAGGGCACGCTCAGTCGCGCGTTCGCCGTGGGCAAAATCATCCGCGAGGCGCGCGAACGCCGGCAAGACCCCGTGCGCGCCGCCGCAAAATTCTTGGAGGGTGTCGTATTGTTCAAAGGCAGCATCACCAAACGCGAATGGGAAAGTAAAGGCGGTTATCAAATTGGGACGACGGACATTGCCGGCGTGGGAGAATTCGCGGGACACCTATTTCGCATCTGGTTCAAGAACGAACATCACATCACTTGGCGTGATGGTCAGCCGTTCGTGACGAGTCCCGATCTCATCGCCGTTGTCGCATCGGACACGGGCGAGCCGATCACCAACACGTACCTCGCGGAGGGAATGAACGTCGCGGTTATCGGCGCGCCGGGCGATCCGGCGTTCCGTACCCCGATCGGTATCGCGACACTGGGACCCAGGCATTTTGGATTTGATCTCGAGTATCGCCCTATCGGCGCGCTTGTATCTTCAATGTGAGAATTGATCGGGTAGCGGTGTAGAACTCTGGATATAACCAAAGCATCAAGATTCACAGGAGCAAAGCATGAGCGATCTGATTGACACGATCCTGAGTTTGACCGATGTGTACGACAAGTATGGCAGCAAGGGTTGTTTACTGGTGGTAATGGCGATTGGTGGTGTGATTGGTCTTGTTATCGCGCTTGCATTCTGGCTGGGCTGAACCTCGTCTATTGACGTTTCTCCAAGCATTAGATTCAGCAAGCGATGGTTTGAACTGCACAACGAGTTGATCGCGCGCGCGTACGACCTGAGGGTCAGCAAGGGTACGGCGGCAAGCGCGTTGCTTGAAGCGTTGAACGTTGACGCGTCCCAGATTCGCTGACAGGATTTGGAATCATGATTGACATTCACGAGTTCTTGGGGCGAGGCATCATCGCGGCGCGCGCCGGCAATACGGCGGACGCGTTGCGCTATTTGAATATTGCCGCGCGCTTTTACCCCAAGAATGCGCGTGCCTGGCTTTGGCTCGCGGCGGTGTGCGACGCACCCGACCAGCGACGGGATTGCTTGCGGAAGGTTCTCGAACTCGATCCTGCCTCACTCCCGGCAAAAATTCTCCTCGAACGCGCGAGTCGCGTTGACCTCGCGTCGCCGAGCGCGCTTGCCCAGGCATACGCGTTTCAGTGTCCCACATGTGCGGGTCAACAACGCTTCGATCCGGATTGCGCCAGTCTGACGTGTACTGATTGCGGTCGGGTTGAACAATTAGCCGCGCCGAACGCGGCGGACACCGAGCAAGACCTGGGCACGGCATTGCGCCAATCGGCATCTGGAAATTGGGCGCTCGTTTCAGGACAACTTGTCTGTGAAGCGTGCGGCGCGACCATCCTCCTCCCAGCAAATCAAAGTAGTACGATCTGTCCGTTTTGCGCTTCAGCCAGGGTTCTCGTGCGTCCACCGACGCCTGACCTTGTTCTTCCTCACGCGATCATCCCCTTTGCATTCGAAAATGATAAAGCGCGCCAGCACATTCACCGGTGGTTGGCGGGTGGTTGGTTTATGGCGGATGATCTTGTTCGGCTGGCGCGTTCGCGCGAATTGCGTGGTGTCTACTTGCCGTTCTGGACGTTCGATGGGCAAACGCAAATTCGGTGCCTGGTTCATTATCGCGTCGAGCCGACGACCTATTCTGCGACTGAGCGATTGGTGAATTATGGCGATTCCTTGTCGCGTCAACTGTGGTACGAAAAAGATTTCGACGATGTGCTCGTGTACGCCGGACGGAGTGCGGTTTTGAAATCGCTCCAAGCGCTTTTACCTTTTGATCTCAAACAAGTCGTCGAGTACGAACCTGGGTTTCTCGCTGGTTGGCAAGCTGAGGTCTATCAGTTATCGTTAGCCGATGCCGCGCAGCAGGCATACAAGCAGATGCGCGACCAAGCGATCCAATCATTCGACTTGCATGGCGTCGTTCAAGATTACAGCAATTTTTTGAATGACGATATTGTCGTGGCGCAGCGAACGTTCAAGTTGATTCTGTTGCCGGTCTGGGTTGGCACGTATGATTATCAAGGCAAGCGGTACCAGGTGTTGGTCAATGGGCAGACCGGCAACGTATCTGGCGAGAAACCGCTCAACTGGAGCAAGGTCATCCTCGCGGAAATTGGCGCGATACTTGCCCTGGGTTTACTCATCTTGCTCGCGATACTCATTTGGTACACGAGGGGATGAAGGGATGGAAGAAGGTGGAAGCCAGAGCACTTTTAGAAGCGTTATGCGATAAAATGTTAGTTATGGATTCAGCACCTTCGCCAAAAAAACGGGCGATAACGATTTGGCGAAGGTATTGGGATTAACAGAAAATTAGAAAAAACGTACAGTCTGACTATGAAAACACTGCCTCAATCAGTTTTTCCTGCGCTAAAAGATGCCTTGCCGGATCATCGTGTGATTGTCATTACCGGCATGCGCCGGGTTGGCAAGCCGACGACAGCGCGGTGGTTGCTCGATCAAATCGAATCCGCGAACAAACTCTATGTTGACCTCGAACGGCTAGATCAGCGCGCGGTGTTTCAAGAAACCAACATTGTTGAATGATTTTCCTGGTTGACGCGCATCGGACAACCGAACCGAGAAAAACTAGTAATTTTTCCAGCGAATGACAGATGAGGTAGGAATCGGTGTTACGAAGACTCATCCTGCGATTAGGGATCATCAAGGCGTCGGTGGTAACGACGATTGTGGCAGTCCTCTGTTCCGTCGTCATCTCCATCGGCATCAACCATCTTTGGTATGGCGAGAATTCAAATCAGGTCATCTTTTTCGCGATTGCCGCCCCGGTGATTATCGCTCCAATTTTCAATTACCTCTTTCTGCGGATGGTGTTTCAACTTGAATACCTCCAAGCCCAGTTACGCGAGATTGCCATTCGCGATGGATTGACCGGCGCATTCAATCGGCGACATTGGATCGAACTTGCGGAATGCGAATTGGCGCGGGCTAGGCGCTATGCTGGAGTTTTTTCCGTCATCATGTTTGATGTGGATAATTTCAAGCACATCAATGATACATATGGACATGTGGCGGGTGATCTAGTGCTCTGCCAGTTGAGTAGTATTTGCATGTCTCAATCACGCAGAATTGACGCGTTTGCGCGTTACGGCGGCGAAGAATTCGTCTTTTTGCTTCCACAATCGGACAAAGCACAGGCATGGCTCTTTGCCGAACGTATTCGTACAAGTTTGGCGCAAGCGCGCTTTGATTTCAACCAAATCGAATTTGGAGTTACCGTGAGCGTTGGCGTGATTACATTTTGTTCATGTATTTCCAATCTGGATGATCTCTTGATACGGGTGGACAAGGCGCTCTACGTCGCCAAGAAGGCGGGAAAGGACCGAACGATTGTCGCTCAAGGTTTTTGTGATTCAACGAATTCGATAAATGCGAAGGTTTTGACGACAAATCAAATATGATTGCCCTTCAACCTTCGCAAGGTTTTTTCATCACCCAAAAACTTGACGCACACTCTTTCCGAGCAAATCGGTTGACGTGCCCCGCGACTGGTGATATGCTTGCGTCCATATTTGATCTGGGAGGATTTGATGAGTGAATCATCTAAGCCACACGGTTTGGTAGCCATACTCGTTTCCGAGTTTGTGATGGGTACGTTGATCACGCTTCTCAGCGTGATGACCGCGTGGTCGGCATACCAGGGAACGCTTGCGGGTTCGGCGCAGGCGGACGCGAACGTCGAAGGACAAAAAGTCCTGTCGTTGTCCAACACGGAATTCTTGCGCACGAACCAACATATTTTGCAAGATTACGCGATGTATGATGGATATTTTACCCATCAAAAAAGCAACGCCGATCTCACCGAGTACTATCAAGATAATTTTTCAGACGAGCTCAAAGCGAGCGTCAAACGTCCAGAGGGTCCGTTCGACGACAAGTATTACGATGAGATGAACAAGGAAGCGGACGAATTGTACTCCAAAGCGGTCGCCAAATTTGAAGAAGGACAGCAAGCCGGCGAGAGAGCCGATCGTTATCAATTCGTCGTGTTGATTTTTGCGGTAGGGCTGGCGATGGTGGCGTGGTCGTCCGTAGTGCGCGGCACGAGTAGCTTGCGTTCAATGTTCGTGCTCATTTCACTCGCGGCATTGATTTTTGGATTGGTGAATTTTGCCGCGTTGTATTTTGGACGCTAAACAGCAATGAACCCAGCTATCGAAACACATCATCTCGGCAAGCGCTATGGCAATGTGACCGCGGTGGATAACTTGGATCTGCGCGTCGCAACCGGCGAAATCTACGCATTCCTGGGTCTCAACGGCGCAGGCAAGACGACGACGATCCGCATGTTGCTTGGCATGATCAAGCCAACTGCCGGTGAAGCGGTTTTGCTCGGTACGCGTCTTCGCGCTCGGGACGAGCCACCCTGGGACGCGGTTGGCTATCTCGTCGAAACACCGAACGCGTACCCCGAACTCACCGTCCGCGAAAATCTCGACGCGATCCGGCGTCTGCGTCCCGGCACGGACGCGCGCGCGGTCGAGCGCATCATCGAACGTTTGGGGTTGAGCGCGTACGCGGATCGCCGCGCCGGCACGCTATCGCTCGGCAACGCGCAACGACTGGGACTCGCCAAAGCGTTGATGCACGCGCCCAAGTTGCTTCTTCTCGACGAACCGGCGAACGGACTCGATCCCGCCGGCATTGTCGAGATTCGCAACCTCTTGCGCGAACTTGCGCAAGAGCAGGGCGTCACCGTGTTCATGTCGAGCCACATTCTCGGCGAAGTGGCGCGGCTCGCGCAACGCATCGGCATCATTCATCGCGGACGCTTGCTCCAAGAGTTGAACGTGGATGAACTCGAACGCAATCGTTACCGTCGCCTCGTCATTCGTACGCGCGATAATCGCGCCGCGCGCGCCGCGCTCGTCGCGTCCGGCTTTGCAACGATAGTTACCCAAGACGATTTCATCGAAGTGAAGGACGCGCGTGCGGTCGAATGCCCGGACGACATTGCGACGCGGCTCGTGAATGCGGGTCATGCGCCGACGATGCTCAACGTCGAGCAAGAAGATCTCGAACATTATTTTTTGCGGCTTGTCGGGATGACAGATGATTTGGACGCGGACCGCTCCGCGTCCAATTTATGAAAGAAACGGGATGAACAATTTATCGCAGGCACTCTGGGTTGAGTTTCTCAAAGTGCGTCGTTCCAAAATGCCGCTGTTGACCGCGCTCGGATTTTCGATTGCGCCGCTCGTGGGCGGCTTGTTCATGGTTATTCTCCGCGATCCTGAATTCGCGCGACGCGCCGGACTCATCAGCGCTAAAGCGCAAATCGCGGCTGGCTCGGCGGATTGGCAAACGTACCTGGGTTTCCTCGCGCAGGCGGAGGCGATTGGGGGCATCGTTCTGTTCGGACTTGTCGCGACCTGGGTGTTCGGGCGCGAGTTTGCCGACCGCACGGTGAAGGATTGGCTCGCGCTGCCGACCGCGCGTTCTGTGATTGTGATGAGCAAGCTGATCGTCGTCGCAGTGTGGACATTCGCCTTGTCCGCGCTGAGTTTTATCATCGGTCTCGGTGTGGGCAACGCGGTTGCCCTCGCGCCAGCGCCAATCGAAATCTTGGTGCAAGGCGGCGCCACGCTCGCGATCACGTCGGTTCTCACAATCGCGCTTGTGACACCGATTGTGTTTTCCGCGAGCGCGGGACGCGGCTATTTGCCGCCGATGGGCATCACGATTCTCGCGATTCTTTTCGCTCAAGTCCTCGCGGTGATGGGGTGGGGCGAGTACTTTCCGTGGTCGGTGCCTGCGTTGTTCGCCGGAACGGCTGGCGTGCAAACCGCGAATCTCGGCGCGATCAGTTTTGTGATCGTCGCGCTCACGAGTCTCGCCGGAATGCTCGCGACGTTTATGTGGTGGGAGCGCGCGGATCAGCAGTGATCAATTCTTTGCCTTGGATCAACTCCACTACGCGTTCAATATCTGGCGCGAGCACGCGATCGCGATCCAGGAACGGAATCGCCGCGCGAATCTGCGCGTGAAGCGCGCGCGTCCCGCGTCCCAGCATCTCGACCCCGCGTCCCAGGTTTTTCAAACGCAGATCAATGCCTTGCGCCGCCGCGATCAATTCAATCGCAAGGACGCGCGTTGTGTTCCACACGATCTCGCGCGCGTGACGCGCCGCGTTCGTGGACATCGAAACGTGATCCTCTTGATCCGCGCTCGTCGGAATCGAGTCCACGCTGTCGGGATGCGCGAGCGTTTTGTTGTCCGAAACGAGTGCGGCGGCAGTGACTTGCGCCATCATCAAGCCGCTGTTCGCGCCGCCGCCTTCGACGAGCATCATCGGCAAGCCATCGCTGAGATGCGCGCTCGTCAAGCGAAACACGCGTCGCTCGGAAATGCTGCCGATCTCCGCAACTGCCATGGCGAGCAAGTTCATCGTGAACGCAATCCCCTCGCCGTGAAAGTTGCCGCCCGAACGCGATTTGTTCTCGTCGGCGATGTCGAGAAAGATCAACGGATTGTCCGTCGCCGCGTTGATTTCTTCGGTGATGATTTTGTGCGCGTACGCAATGGCATCGCGCGCCGCGCCGATGACCTGGGGCGCGCAGCGAAACGAGTACGCGTCCTGCACCTTGCGCGTTGAATCGAGCAGTTGACTCTGCTCGATCAACGCGCGAATGTTGCGCGCCGTCTCGATTTGTCCGGCGTGCCCCGCCGCGCGGTGAATCCGCTCGTCGAACGGCGACGACCGACCGACCATCGCTTCGAGCGACAACGCTACCGCGATGTCCGCGTGCCGCGCGAGATTCTCCGCGTCCGCAATCGCGAACGATGCGATTGCCGCCGAAACAGTCGCGCCATTGTTGAGCGCGAGTCCCTCTTTCGCTTGCAGTTCGATGCGCGGAATCCCGGCGAGTTCCATCGCGCGTTTGCCACTCACGCGTTCGCCGCGATAAATCGCTTCGCCCGATTCTTCGTCGCGATCGTCCGCATCGCGCGAGAGAACGAGGACGAGATGTGAGAGTGGCGCGAGGTCGCCGCTCGCGCCGACGGACCCTTTCGACGGAATGATCGGGTGGACGCCGCGATTCAACATTGCGATTAGTGTTTCAATCACAACTGCGCGCACGCCGGAGAATCCCTTGGCGAGTGTGTTCGCGCGTATCGCCATCGTCGCGCGGACGACTTGTTCGGGGAGCGGATCGCCGACGCCCGCGCTGTGACTGAGAATCAGGTTTCGCATTAGCCGCGCGGATTGATCGGCGTGAATCGGCACGTTGGCGAAAACGCCAAAGCCGGTGTTGATACCGTAGACCGTCGGCGCGCCGCGCGCGAGCAAGTCGTCCACCCAGGCGCGGCTCGCGTCAATCCTGGGTCGCGCGGTATCGGCAAGTGCGACGGGTGCGTTATCGCGTGCAATCGCAACAACATCGTCGAGCGTAAAGTGTTCGCCATTGAGAGAAATCATTTAGCATCCTGGGTCAAAACTAATTTTGCGATTACGGGACGATGATCGGAGTAGCCGTCCCATGAACCAATTCGCGCGGACACAGCTTGCCAGTGATGTGAGTGAAAAATATAGTCAATGCGGATGAGCCACAGCGGTACTGTAATGCCGGTGTTTACGCGCGCAAGTGTTGGCGATTCCCAACCGGCAACAGCCAATCCATCGTGAATTGCTCGCGGCAAAGAATCAATCAGAATTCCCGGAAACGTATGACCCAATCCCCAGCCGGCTTCTCGCCACGAATCCGTCAACCCTTGTGAGAGGATGTGATATGCTTCACTTTGCTCGCCGGCATTGAAATCACCCAGGACGACGATGGGAACCGGTCGGACATCCTTGAATTCAACGATTGTCCTTGCTTGTCGTTCGCGTTCGCGAATCGTCGCCCACATTTTGTTCGGTAAAAAATTCGGCGAGATGGCATGAATGTGGAGAAGCGTCACGTTTGTTCCGTTCCACTCCAAGGTTAGAACCTGTGGAGCATTACTCCATTCGCCAGGGAGCGACTCGCCCGTATCATGCAGAGGATAACGACTGATTACGCCCATCCCGCTTTTGCCGTCTTGCAAGTCAAGAATTTGAAATGGATACGCGTTTCCTAAATCGCGTCGTATCGCCTCCGCGGCAGGCGGAGTAAGTTCCTGGATTGCGACAACATCGGGGTTTGCATTGCGAATGATCGTAGTCACTGAGCTGGTATTCTCGCTCACGTAGAGCATGTTGTACGTCATCATGTCGAGTGTCGCACCATTTGAGTTCGAAGGAGTTAGTTTGGGCAGAAAAAATCCGCCGAACATCCACATGGCAAGTGTGACTGCCGCGCCGAATCCAATCCACACGTGACGTTGCCGCACAGTAAGTGCGATAACAAACACAAGCGGCGCCGGCGCGAACAGATACGGCGCGAACGAGTTGAGTAAGAACAACCACGACCAGCGATCTCCAAAAATCGCGTGCAGGATCGCCCAACCGAAAAGAAAAACAAAATAGACGCGCGCAAACATGATGAGCCGCGCGGTGCTCCAAAGTGATTTTATCAATCGGCTCCTCTCGTTTTACGTTTCACGTTTCACGCGCGCCATCCACGCCATCGCCTCGCGCGGTGACGGTAATCGCACAATCGTCAAATGCGCGTGCTCAGGTCGCGCGAAGAGTGCGGGATATTCTTTGCGGCGGCGATGGTACGTCGTGAGCGACCACAGCAAAATCGAATCGCGGCTGAGAAATGCCATACGTAGATTTTCGCGATTGCCGTTCCACAATTCTTCGCGTTTGATTCCGCGGTGGATCGTCCGCCACCACACGCGCCACAAGACGACTGATAGCGTGTAATCGAGCCAGACGACCGTGTCGGCGCGCCCCCACACGATATCACGCGCCTTGCTATAGTTGCCGTCGAGCGTCCACGTCTCGCCGCGCGTCGCCAATTCGACGCGCGCGCGAAACACTTCGCGCGATGCCTCGACCCAGTTCGGCTCCCAGTGTAGCGCGTCGAGTTCGATGTGCGGACAGCCGAGCTGTCGCGCGAGGTCGCGCGCGAAGGTCGTCTTGCCCGAACCACTCGTGCCGATCACGTTGACGCGTTTCATTTCATTCGCCCAGGTACTGCTTTACCTCTGAGATGGCTTGCGCGGTATTTTTGAATTGCACACCGCGCATTCCCACGCGCCGCGCGCCTTCCGCGTTCTCCGGCATATCGTCAACAAAAATCGCGTCGGTCGGCGCGACGCTTAGCCGTTGTGCGGCAAGTTGATAAATGCGCGCGTCCGGTTTGGCGATGCCTTCCTCCGCCGAAATCACGATGGTATCTACGACCTGGTCAAGCCCAAAGCGTTCCATGATGGTGCGCCGCGCACTGAGCCAGGCGTTGCTGAGAATGCCGGTTTTGTACTGCGGACGCAAATCGCGGATGAATTGCACGAGTGTCACATCTATGTGATCGCCCGCGAAGAAATCGTGACGGAACTGTTTCGCGTCGCCGTCTTTGAATCCAAACCGCGCGGCGACCGAATTCCACACGTCATCGTCATCTGCCTTGCCGATGGAGGCGCGGACAGATGCATCGCACCCAAACACCGCGCGCTCGAGTTCGCCTTCCCGCAAACCGAGCCGCGCTTCCCACTTGCGTCGCGCGGTTTGGTCCTCGGTTCGTAAGATCACTCCACCTAAATCGAAAATGACAGCTTGAATCGCCATGACACTCCTCTAGAGAATATCTGCAACAGGCAATTTTGAAAATTGCCCCACAATTTGCATTCGATTCTATTCCCAGGTTCCATTCGCGTACAAAACCCAAACGCGATTGGCTGGATTGCTTGCAAAGATGACACCGCGTTCGAATCGTTGCGCCGGTACGGCATACCCAATCTCGGCGCTGATCGCGAGTCCGAGTTTCGCGCGTGCGTTCGTTTTCTCGCACCACACTTTTCCGAAACCGCGCTTGGGCTTGCCGCTCGCTGGCGCGACGATATTGGGACACGAATCTTCCGGGAGCGTCGCGTTCCAGGCATCGTCGAACTGCGCCCAGGTTTTATCCGCGAACAAAACATAGATGCGTTTTTCATCTTCGCGCCACAGCATCGCGCCTTGTTCGAAAACCTGGGTCGCAAAATTCGTCGCGCGTTCGAGTTCGGTCGCGCAGCCGAGCCGGGTCGCAAGTTGCGGCGACCATTTCTGCGACGCGATAGTGCCAAGCGCGAGCGCGCAGGTGGGCGTGGTGACAGCCGGTGCGCGCGTGATGCTGGGCGTCGCTAATGCGCGCGGCGTGAGCGGCGGGAGCGTTGGGTACGGTGTGGAGGTGAACGTCGGTGTGGGCGAAGGCGGCATCGGCGCGTGTGTGTCTTGAATCAGCGCGACCGTGCCTTGATTCGTCGCGACGTAAATCGTGTTGCCGAGACGCGTCATCATGCCCGGCGCATCGAGCGCGATGCGCGCAACCTCGCCGAACGAATCGGTGTCGAGCACCTGGATCGTGTTATCCGCGGTCGGTTGGCGCGTGGAAGTGAAGGTTGTCGAACCGGCGTGCGCGAGAAAGAGATGACGCGTTTGCGGGTTGAATACCATGCCGGTTGTGCGCGCGGGCAACGGCAACGAAAAGATTTTCGTATCGTTGATGTCGTACACTCCGAGTTCGTGTGTTTGCGCGAGCGGATGCGTGCCGGCGAGAAACACGCGATTTGTCAGAGGATCCAGGTCGAGAAACGCGGTGTTGCCGGAATAACTCAGCGTGCCGCGTTGCGCGAGCGTCGCGCGGTCCATGCTGTACGTGACGACGCGCGAATTTGAACCAGGCACACCGTTGCTGCCGGTGGCGTAAATGTGTCCTGTATTTGGATTCACGCGCACACCGGTTGGCGTGATGATCGAATTGAGCGTAAACCCGCGCGCCGTCAACGCGCCGACGGGTGATAGCGAATTGTAATCGAGAATCACATCGTTGACGAACACGCGCCCGCGCGGCGCGTCCACTTCGACGCTCGTGACGTACCGCGTGATGGGCTGGGTCGCGCGCACGGCGAAGGTCGTCTCGTCAATGATCGAAAGCGTACGGTCGGCTTGGTTCGCGACGAGGATGCGATTCGATGATGCGTCGCGCACGAGCGCGCTGGGATGTCGCCCGACGGCGATTTCACGTGCGACGCGCGAAACTTCAATGACGAACACCGAATCGGTGGACGCGTTCGCGAGATAAACGCGTCCCGCGCTTTCATTTGCCGCGAGCGCGGTCGGCATCATCGCGAGCGGAATCGTCGCAAGCACCTGGTTATTATCGGTGTTGATAACGCTGATGCTGTCGCTCTCATAGTTGCCGACGTAAAGCCGACGCGCGTTTTCGTCGAGCGCGAGCGACCAGGGTTGTAGTCCGACCGCAATCGTCGCGAGGTTGGACATGGCGCGCGGATCAATGACGCTCACGTCGTTCGTGAACGAATTGGCGACGTAGACGCGCGAGCCATCGCGATTCGCAATTGCCTCGCGCGGGTCGCCGCCGAGCCGCACGCGCGCGGACGATTTGCCGGTCTGCGGATCGAACGCGGTCAGAAACGACGTTTGTGTTTGCGAATCGTAAATACCAATGAGCGCCTGATCGTTCGGCGGATCCGCGAGCAGAGTTTGATAACTGCCTTTGGCGGTGATGGTCGAGATAACGCGCACGTTGGTCGAGTCTATCACCGCGGTTTTTTCGTACGCGTTCGCGAAAACGCGATGGCGCGTCGCATCGCCGGCAAGACGGATGATCGTAAACGAGTTTGGAACGGTGAGCCGCGTTTCGATTTTGAGTGTCGCGGGGTCGAGGACGAGAATCTCGCCGCGCGCATCCAACCCAACGAACAAGCGATTTTCTATAAGCAACAACGCGCGCGCCGTATCCCCGATGTTTAGTGCCTGGGTCGGTTGCTCGTTGACGAACACGCGCAGCATTTTGTCGTCGGTTGCGATGAACAAACGATTTTGCGCGGGGTCGGCGACGAACGCGTTCGGTGCGGCGTCGAGCGGAATAAATCGCGCGACGCGATCATTTTGCAAAACGGCGATGTTGCGGCTAACCCAGTTGAGCGCGTAGAGCGTCCCATTCGCCATTGCCAACGCGACGGGATGACGACCTGCGCCGGGCACATCGCGCAACGCGAATTGTTGGTACGCGGTGAACGCGCGCGGCGCGATAGTAGCCAGCGGCGTCGCGCTGGGAATCGCGAGTGTGTTCGTCGGCGCGGTGAACGGCGTAGGCGATGGAGTTGCATTCGCACACGCGACGAGCAGCGACGTGAGCACAAGCGCAAGTGGGAAGATTTTCATCGCGTTCATTCTACTCAATCCGAATACGCCGGTCAAGTTGGTTTTTGTTTAACACAAATTTAAGGTGGGTTTGAGACCGATTTAATCTTGGCTCTCTCATATTCCCTTAATATTCGAGCGTAGTGGATGCAACCATTCGCGCGGAGATTCGTAAGGCAAGTTTCTAACTTGTCTCATGGGTCTGCTGTACATACAAAACGGGACAAGTTAGAAACTTGTTCTACACGTTCCAGGGAGGCAGAATGGAAAAAATTCCCAAGCGCAGATTGCACTCGCGCGCATTCGCGATGGCTCTCGTGTCGGTCGCGCTGATCGTGGGCGCGGTCTGGTTTGTGTTCGCACCGACATCGGTCGCAGTGCTTGCGCCAGAAGTTGAACGCGCGCGGTGTGTGTTCATCGCGCCCGAGCCGGAACAAGCGCGCGCGGCAGATGCGTCGCGCGCGGCGGGCGCGCCCGCGCAAATCGCGAATGGCGTATTCAAACTGATCGGTTGGAACGATCTCGGTATGCACTGCTTAAACGAGAACTTTGCCAACCTCGCGGTGTTGCCGCCATTCAACACCTTGTGGGCGCAATTGATTCGTCAAGACACCAAGCCGCAAATCGTGACGACCGGCTATCGCGTCGAGTACAGCATCGTGGACAATACGTTTTCTGCGTGCAAGAACGGACGGTGCAAAAGTAACTTTTGGCAATACGCCGCACAATTATTTCCCGGCAGTCCTTCGGCATCGCAACCCGAAGTTGGGCTTACCGGCGCGCGGCTCTCCGGCGTGATGGCGCCGAGCGGCGATCACTTTGTGATCGAAGGTGTGCCGGTGACGCCGTATCGCGATAGCGCACCCGCGTTCACGCCGCAGTACTGGTACCCGTACCAACAAGTCAAGATGGTCGCGAAGGACAACGCGACCGGACGCGTGCTTGCGGAAACGACGACGGTCGCGCCGGTTTCGACCGAGATGAGTTGCGACACATGTCATGGTGATCGCCGGCTGAAAGGAGTTGCGACCGGAAACGTCGAGACGAACATTCTCGCGTTGCACGATTTGAACGAGCGCACGAATTTGATGTCGCAACGTCCGGTGCTCTGCGCCAAGTGTCACGGCTCGAACGCGCTCGGTATGCCCGGCAATCCCGCGCTGCCCAATCTCTCGCGTGCGATGCACAACCAACACGCAAGCGCGACCCAGGATTGCTACTTGTGTCACCCCGGCAAGCAGACCCAGTGTTTGCGCGATGTGATGTACAAAGAAGGCGTAACGTGCGTCAAGTGCCATGGCGGAATGATGCAGGTGGCGAGTCCGACGCGGCGTCCGTGGATTGATCTGCCGCGTTGCGAAACGTGTCATGGCAGCAAATTCGCGGAGAATCCGAACACGCTCTATCGCAACTCAAAAGGACACGGCGGCATGTACTGCGAAGCGTGCCATGGCAGTCCGCATGCGATCTTGCCGACGATTCAACCGAATGACAATATTCAAAACATCGCGTTGCAAGGTGAAGCCGGCACGCTGAAAAAATGTAGTGTGTGTCATGGCAACAAATCTCCCGATGGCGCGGGTCCGCACGAAACCAAGGACGAGCGCAAGCGTGAAGATGATGAGCGCACTCGCCCGAAAACTCCAAGTGCGCCAACCACGAATTTGGTTCCAACAAGCCCAACTATTTCTCCGCAGACGAATTGGAACAATCCTGGTGTACCGACACAGCCGAATTGGTACCCACGTTCGACATGGCGATCACCGTACCCGTGGTACTATCGCTGAACGTGTTTTCCCCTCGTGCGACAAGCGCGAGGGGATTTTTTTGCGCGCGACATGCGCTCCGTTTGTAAATTTCTTTTCCTTGTGTTATTATGAGTTTGTATGGACGAATCGTTTTCCACCCGCCCCGTTGCCGGGCGGTGGATGGCTCTCGACTTTCGACCCACTCGCCCGTTGACGATTCTCGGTCCCGCGTGGGCGGCATTGTGCGGCGCGATCGCGTCTGGCGGGTTGAGTTGGCGAGGGCAATCCGTGCTCTTTTTCATCTTGTCATTCTTGCTGTGCGATGCGTTGCTCGGCGCGTGGCGCGCGTTGTGGTTCGGCTCCGAATTGCGCGCCGCGTTGACGCGCGCCTCGACGCGCACGCAAACCTGGCAAGACTATGATGCGCCGAGCGGACGGTGGGCGCGTCTGCGTTGGCAAATCAAACGGCGGATTGATTTTCTGCGGCGCGTGATTTGGCCCCTGATTGACTCCGAAACGATTGGGATGTTTTTCGCCGGCGTGCTCGGTTTGAGTCTCGCGGCGGTGCTGGGCGTCGCGCCGTTCGCGCTCACTGTTGTCGCGATGGTGCTTGCCTTGCTCGAAGGACGTCTCGGTTCGGCGCGCGGCGCGGGATTGCGCGCGATCACCGAGGTCGCGATTCCGTGGTTGATCGCGCAAAGCGCGTTCGCGTCGTTTTCGTTTTGGGCGCTGGCGGCGGCGTTGCTCTTTACTCTGGTCTATCGCGCGATGATCGGTCTGGCGTTGGGGCAGGGGCAGTGGACGCGGTGGAGTAATCTTTTGCAGGTCGGCGCGATCTTGATGTTGGTGTGGAGCAACACGCCGCTCGGCGCGGGCATCGTCGCGTTAGGTTTGATCGCGCAATTATTGTGGCAAGTTCGTTATCGCATGGACCGGGATGGACGCGCCTACGTCCAGCACGTGCAGTCGTATATCCTCGTCGCCATGTTGGTGATGGCATTCTCGCTCTGGTTCTAATCGGGTGCGCTATGAAAATCGGCGTCTTGGCAGACACACATATTCCAACGATTCTTCCGGCGTTGCCGCCGCGAATTCTCGAATTGTTCAACGGCATTGACATCATTTTGCACGTGGGCGACGTGTGCGATTTGACGGTGCTGCAGCAACTCGAACCGATCGCGCAGACGTTTGCGGTTTCCGGCGACCAGGATAGCCCCGAAGTCAAAAAATATCTCCAAGAAAAACAACGCCTGGAGTTTTCCGAACGCGCGGTCGGTCTCGTGCATGGACATCGCGCGCTGACCGACGGCGGTTTCGTGCGGCGGATGGTCTATCGCTTTAATCGCGAAAAGCAACGTCAAGACCTCTATGCGGGAGTGCTGCGCGAGTTTGACAACGTGGACGCGATTATTTTTGGGCACACGCACGAACCGTACATCAAAATGCACGGCGGCGTGTTGTTGTTCAATCCCGGTTCCGTCGCGCGTCCCACGAACGCCAACAGTCGTGGCACGGTTGGCATTTTGGAGATCACGCCCTTCGCCATCAAAGGGCGCATCGTTCCTCTGTGACGGTTGCGTATGTCCGATCTGCCTATCACCGTCAATGATTTGCGCCGCGACGACGAAGTCGTCACGTACCTGCGCGCGGCGAACGCGATGATGAACGCGTTCGGGTACACCGAGCACGGCGAACGTCACGCCGGATTGGTCGCGCACATCGCGCAGAACATTCTCACGCGCCTCGACTATCCGCCGCGTCAAGCCGAACTCGCCGCGATGGCGGGGTTGTTGCACGACGCCGGCAACTTGATTCACCGCGATGGGCACACGCTTGCCGGCGCGTTGCTGGCGCGTGAAATTCTCCTGCGCTTGAAAATGCCATTCGACGAAATCGCGTTGGTGATGGGCGCGATTGGCAATCACGAAGAGCCGATTGGTGTGGTGGCAAGTCCTGTTGTAGCGGCAGTCATCATCGCGGACAAGGCGGACGTACATGTGAGCCGCGTGCAAAATCCCGATCCCAAGACGTTCGACATTCACGACCGCGTCAATTACGCGGTGCAACGTTCGTTTGTGCGCGTGGATCGCGACGCCAAGACGATCACACTCGAACTGGAAATTGACACTACGATTTCGGCGGTGTCGGAATACTTTGAGATTTTTCTCAACCGCATGTTGATGTGTCGCCGCGCCGCGCAATTCCTGGGTTGCCAGTTCGCGTTGATGATCAATAATAATCGTCTGATGTAAAACGGAGACTCATGAAACACTTTCTCGCGATTGCCGATCTCTCGTCGGCGGAACTGGCGCAGTACTTGTCCACGGCTAAAAAACTCAAAGCCGAGTGGCGCAAATCTGGCAACAAACCGATTCTCAAAAACAAAACGCTGGGGATGGTTTTCCAAAAACCTTCGCTTCGCACGCGCGTCTCGTTCGATATGGGCATGTTGCACCTGGGCGGGCAAGCGTTGTACCTCTCGCCGAACGAAATCGGCTTGGGACAACGCGAAAGCATTGCGGACGTATCGCGCGTCCTGTCGCGCTATGTGGACGGAATCATGGCGCGTGTGTTCGCGCACGCGCACGTCACCGAACTGGCGCAGTTTGCGAGTGTGCCGGTCATCAACGGCTTGAGCGACTGGGAACATCCGTGTCAGGCGCTCGCCGACGCGCTCACCATCGTCGAGCATCTCGGCACACTCAAAGGGTTGAAGGTCGTGTTCTTTGGCGACGGCAACAACGTCGCGCGGTCGCTGATGTTTGCGTGCGCGCTCGGGGGCGCGGAATTTGTGTGCGCCTCGCCGCAAGGGTACTCGCTCGACGATGCCTCGGTGAACCAGGCGCGCGCGCTGGGCGGCAAAGTTTCGTTGACCCAGGATCCTAGGCAAGCCGCGCAAGGCGCGGACGTGTTGTACGCGGATGTGTGGGCGAGCATGGGGCAAGAAGCCGAAGCCGCGGAGCGCGCAAAAATTTTTCCGCCGTTCCAGGTCAACGAAGAACTGGTCGCGCTCGCCAAGCCCCACGCGATTGTGCTGCACTGTTTGCCGGCGCATCGCGGTCTCGAAATCACCGACGCAGTGATGGACGGCGCGCATTCGGTCGTGTTCGATCAAGCTGAGAACCGGATGCACGCGCAAAAAGCGATTCTCGCGTTGTTGATGGGCGGGGCAAGTAAAAAGCCGAAAGCTAAAAGTAAAAAGTGAAACGCGATTCGTAATTCGTAATTCGTGATGCGTGATGCGTGATTAGCCATTCGCCAATCGCCATCCGCCATTCGCAAACCATGCCAAACGACAAGGCGATTTTTCAGGACGCGATCAAAAAAGGACACAATGCCGCGTGGGACGGTCAATGGCAAAAAGCCGTGACCGAGTATCAGCGCGCGCTCAATGAGTTTCCTGACGACATCACGGTGCGGTTGAGTCTGGCTCACGCGCTCGAAGGGGCGGGCAAACTGGAGGACGCACTGCGCGCGTATCAAATGGTCGCGCAGCGGCAGCCCAGCGATCCGGCGCCGCTGACGAGTATCGCCGGGATGTTGGAAAAACTCAAGCGTTCCGCCGAAGCCGCGGGGATGTATGTCACGATTGCCGAAGTGTACCTTACGCAAAAACAATCGCGCCGCGCGGTCGAAGCGTGGCAGAACGCGGCGCGGCTCGAACCGGATCGCTCGGATGTGCACCAAAATCTCGCCGACGCGTTCGAGCGCGATGGCAGACGCGCGCAAGCCGCGAACGAGTATGTGACACTCGCCGGGATCCACCAACGCCGCGGCGATACCACGAAAGCGCTCGCGCTCGCGCAGCGTGCGCTTGAATTCGATCCGCGCAACACACGCGCGCGCGCACTGTTAGATGACTTGCAACCGCGCGAGCAGACCACTTCGGTGAGCGCCACCTCTCCGGTCGGCGAAGCAGAAAAAGCCGCGCTCACGCGTTTGGCGGAGACCTTGCTCGAAGAACACGCCGTCCCCAAGGAAATTACGGAAGAACGCCGCGCGGATGACCGCCCGGCATTGAGTCAATCGGACATTGACGCGTTGATCGCGCGCGCAGTAGACGCGCAAACCCAACGGCGCGTCGGCGAGGCGATGGAGGCGTATCGTACGCTGATCAACGCCGGCGTCGCGCGACCGGAAGTCAAGTTCAACCTGGGTCTTCTGTACTTTGAGACGATGCGGTACGACGACGCAATCGCGTTGTTGAGCGATACGGTGAGCGACAAGAACCTCGCGCTGGCGAGTCACTATGCGCTGGGACAATGCTATCGCGCCGAGGGGCGCATGGACGAAGCGGTCGAGCATTATCTGCAAGTGCTCAAGATCGTGGACTTGGGCAGTGTGCGACGCGACCAAGCCGACGAACTTATCGCGGTTTACGAAGGCATCGCCGAGAGTTACGCGGCAAAGGGCGATCACGAAAAGATGGAATCGTTCGCCGGCGCGCTCGAACAATTCCTGACGAACAAGGGCTGGGAAGACAAACTGCGCGAAGCGCGCACGCACCTCGACGCGCTCCGCACCGAGGGCAGTCATGCCAGTCTTGCCGAAATCATCCAGTTATCCGATTCGGACAAGATGCTCGAAGCGCTCGCGGTGTCGCAAGAGTACCTGCGGCGCGGCAAGTTGTTCGCGGCGATGGAAGAATGTTATCGCGCGATTCAAATTGCGCCCGGGTATTTGCCCTCGCACGTGCGCGTCGCCGAAATTCTCATCAAGCAAGATCGTTACCAAGACGCGCGCGCCAAGTATGAAGCGCTCGCCGATTTGTCCATGGTCCGCAACGATCTCGTCCGCGCGGAATTGTTTTATCGTCACGCGTTAAATATCGAACCGAACGATGTCAGCAATCGTACGCGCTTGATTGACTTGTTGACGCAACAAAATAAAACCGGCGAGGCATTGGAACAATACCTAAGTTTGGGCGAGGTCAACGCGCGGAATGGACAATTGGCAAAGGCGTTGGAACGGTACAGCGAAGGAATTCGCTACGCCGCCCGCGCGGGCGCGACCAATTCGCCGTTCGCGTTGAATCTGCGGCATCGGTTGGCGGAAACGCGCGCGCGCCAAGGCGACTTCAAGGGCGCGTTCGCGGCATACCAGGAAATTCGTCAACAATCGCCCGACGATGAGCGCGCGCACTTTTACGTGATTGATCTCCAGTTGCGCCAGGGGCAAACCGAAGCGGCGTTGCGCGATTTGGATGACTTGCTCAAGCGGTACCGGGCGCGCGGCGAGTCGTCCAAGGTGCTCGGCGTGCTCGAGGCATTGACGCAAGCGTATGCCAACGATGCCGAGTTGATCCATCGCTTGGCGCAGGACTATGCCGCGGCGGGGGCGGTGGAACAAGCGGTCGCCGCGCTCGACGCGCTCGGCGAAGCGCAAATGCGCGGCGGGCAACGTCAAGCCGCCGCCGAAACGATTCGCCAAATCATCGCGCTGAATCCGCCGCGTGTGGAAGACTATCGGAATCTCTTGCAAGAAATCAGTGAGTAAAACATCGTGTTGAGCGCGCTCGGCGAACTGATCTCGCGTTTCACTCTCTCCAGTCTGCTCGATATTCTCCTCGTCGCGCTAGTCATCTACGGTTTGTTCTATCTCATTCAAGGCACGCGCGCGGTGCAACTTTTGCGCGGCATTTTGTTCGTCGTCTTTCTCGCCGTGCTCGCGAGCACCATCTTTCAGCTCACCGCGTTCAATTGGCTCATTCGCAATTCGATTCCCGCGTTGCTCGTCGCGATTCCGGTCGTGTTTCAACCGGAATTGCGCCGCGCGTTGGAACGCCTGGGACGACCAGGGATGTTGCTGACGCGGCGTAATTTTTCCGTGTCGCACGTGATAACGACGATCACCCGCGCGGCGAGCGAACTCGCCGAACAACGCTGCGGCGCGCTGATCGTGCTCGAAGGGACGACGGGCTTGCAGGATTTCGTGGATACCGGGGTGATGCTCGACGCGCAACTTTCCGCCGATTTGCTTCTTTCGATTTTTTTCAAGAACGCCGCGCTGCACGACGGCGCGGTGATCGTGCGCGATGATCGCATCGTCGCGGCGACGTGCATGTTACCCTTGTCGGAAAATAATTCACTCAGCCGCGAATTGGGCACGCGGCATCGCGCCGCGTTGGGTGTGACCGAAGGCACGGACGCGATTGCGGTGGTCGTGTCCGAAGAAACCGGCGCAATTTCGGTCGCGCATAACGGTCGCCTGGTGCGCCGGCTCGACGAAGGCGAGCTGGGACGACTTTTGCGCCGCCTGTATCATCCAACGCCGAACAATCATCGGTGGCTCAAACGCAACGACGCGGAGAAAAAATAAACGATGCGCTCGGTTTTTAGTCAAGTCATTTCGCTTGGCATGGCATTATTGTTCGCCGCGGTCATTTGGATCGTCGCGACGAGCGAACAAAATCCTAGCCGCGACGCATTTTTCCAGGATGCGCTTCCGGTCGAGGTCGTCAATCGTGCGGAAGGTCTGGTGGTGTATCAACGCACCGCGGAAACGGTGCGCGTCAAAGTGCGCGCGCCCCAGGCATCCTGGGATCAATTGCGTCCCGCCTCGTTTCGCGTGTCCGCAGATTTGAAAGGACTCGCCGCGGGATTGCATCAAGTTCCCGTCGTGATTCAAGTAACGGATCCACGCGTCGCGGTGCTCGTCGTCGAACCGGCGCAGATGGGCGTGCGCTTGGAGAGTTTGAAATCGCGCGAGGTCGAAGTCCACGCCGATGTGCTTGACGCGCCGCCACTCGGCTATACATTTCGCACGCCGGTGATGGACCCCGTGACGGTGACGGTGAATGGACCCGCGGTGTTGGTAGATCAGATCGCCGAGGGCGTTGTGGATATTTTTCTGCGCGGTTCCAAAGCGCCCATCGAGCGCGATGCCGTTGTCGTGTTGCGCGACGCGCAAGGCAAAACCGTATCGGGGTTGAATGTGGCGCCCGCGTCGGTGCAGGTCAAAGTCCAGGTCGAGCAACGCGTCGGTTACAAAGATGTTTCGATCAAGACGGTGCTCAAGGGCAATGTCGCGCCCGGATACTGGGTCAGCAATATCCTCGTCCTTCCTTCGACGGCGACGATTGTTGGCAACGCGGAGGTGATGGCGAAGATTCAAGGATTCGTCGAGACGTTGCCGATTGATGTGGAGGGCGCGACCGCCGAGGTGACCAAGCGCGCGGTGTTGTCTTTGCCCGACGGGGTGTCGGTCTTGAATAGCGATGGGATTAATGTTCAAGTTTCGGTTACGCCGATCATTGGCGGACAAACCGTGCGGCGTCGCGTGTCGTTGCAGGGATTACGCAGCGGCTTGAACGCGGTGATTTCGCCGGACGCGGTGGATGTGATCTTGGCGGGACCGGTGACGACCTTGCAAAGTCTCACGCCGAACGACATCCAAGTCGCGCTCGATGTGGCGGGACTCGCGGCGGGCACGCACGCGGTCAAGCCGCGCGTGCCGACGCTGCCGAACGTGTTACGCGTGCAAAGCATCGTGCCGGATATGATCCAGGTTGTGATCACCGACCCAGCCACGCCGACGATTACGCCAACGTTGACTCTTCCGATTGTGACACCGACGCTGACTCTGCCAGCGCAAACGCCGGCGATTACCGCGACGCGTACAATGACCTTGATCGCGCCGGCGATCACTTCGACGCCGCGCGCTGCTGCCGCCGTGACGACGACGACAACACTGACTGTTCCCGCAACCGTGACAACGCCGCCGAGTGTCACCGCAACCGTGACGATGACAACACCGAGTGTTCCCCCAACCGTGATCACGACGATACCCAATGTCTCTGCGACCGTGACGACGACGACAACACCGACTGTGGTTTCACCGCGCCAATGATTCGCCAAATCAAATCTGATTGGCTGGCATTTTTGCTACTTGCCGGTTTACCGCTCGCGATTTTTGCGCCCGCCGCTTTGCGTCAAGCCGTTTTCTTCTTCGGCGACATTTCGCTTTTTTTTCTACCTACGCACCTGGCGTATGCCGACGCGCTCAAGCAATTACGTTTGCCGTTGTGGGATCCGCGCATGTTCGCGGGGTTTCCACTGTTCGCCGAAGGACAAATCGCCGCGCTCTATCCCACGCACCCGCTTTTGTACGGACTGTTGCCGATTGATATCGCGACGAATTACGACATTCTGCTGCACCTGGGCTGGGTCGCGATTGGGACGTACCTATTCGCGCGCGCGCTGAACCTGCAACGTCCGAGTGCGTTTCTCGGCGGACTGGCGTTTGGGCTGGGCGGATTTTTCGTCGCGCGGATGCAACACATGAGCGTGCTCGCGACCGCATCGTGGTTGCCGTGGTTGTTGTGGACCTGGGAACGCGCGGAACACGCGCCGAACCTGGGCGCGCGTGTGCGGTGGCTCGCATTGATGACATTGTTCAGCGGGTTTCAACTTTTCGGCGGACATCCTCAGTTCGCATTTCTCAGCGCGATTCTCGTCGGACTGTACGCGCTCATCAATTGGCAACGCGATAACTCTCCCTCCCCCGCAAAGCGTGGGAGAGCTGGGGTGGGGGCTGTCCTGCGTTATTTCGATCCGCTGCGCGCGATTCCGGCGGTGATCGCGTTTTCGCTTGGCGCGGGCATGGCAGCAGTGCAGTTGATGCCAACGTTCGAGCTGGGCGGCTTTAGCGACCGCGCTGCCGGCTTGCTCCCGAAGTTTTTCAACGCGTTCTCGCTGCGTCCGATTCATTACGCGATGCTGTTTCATCCGTTCATCCAGGGCAATCCGTACCCCAACGTGTCGGTCGAAGTGATCGGCTACATCGGGTTGCTGCCCGTCGTACTCGCGATGCTTGCGCCCGTTTTGCGACGCGAACGCCGCGTGATTTTCTTCGCGCTCATCGCGTTGACCGCGCTGTTCCTGGGTCTGGGCGACCAGAACATTTTTTATCGCGCCTTGCGTTATCTGCCGTTGTTCAATTATTTCCGCGTGCCTTCGCGCTTTTTCTTCTGGTACAGTTTCGCCGCCGCGATGCTCGCGGCGTTCGCGTTCGATGCGCTGCTCGTCCGCGCGAAAATCACCGCGCGCGTGACGCGCGGGCAGGTGATCGCGCTGACGATTGCCGCGCTCGGCATCGCGCTTGTCGCGGGGTTGATGCCGGCATTACCGCTCGATGCTTGGCTGGGCGCATGGGTGTGGTTGCCGGTAATTTTCGCGCTCATCAGTGTGTGGGTTCTACTTGGCGCGCGACGCGGGTTATTCACGCGCACGACGCTCGTCGCGTTGACCCTAGGCATCACCGCGATAGACCTCGGCTTGTTCGCGTCGGTGTACTCGAAAACGTACGACGCGACGACATCGGTACAAGATTTTTCCGCCGCGCCGCCGGCGGCGTCCATCGTCAAGAATGGTTTGGGGCAAGACGGTCGCGTGCTGACGAGTTTGTGGATTTATCCGGTGTTCTCGACGATGCGCGAAAGTTTGTATCCGAACATTTCGATGACGTACGATGTGCCGAACGCGATTTCGTACACGCCGCTGATTCCGCAACGCACCGGCGAGTATCTCGAATCCATCAGCGCGCCGATGGTGAATCTGTTGAACGTGCGCTATTACATTTTGCCGCAACTGTTGCCGACGGATCCAAAGACCGAGGGCAACGATCTCAACAATGATTTCGGCGTCCAGGTTGTATTGAACGACGCGACGTTTCCCGCCGTGCCGACGACGAAAATCAAACTGATGTCGTCCATCGCGCAATCGGTGGACTATCCGACTGGCACGCCGGTCGCACGCGTGCAAGTGATGTGCCAGGACGGGATGCGTACGTTTACGCTGCGCGCCGGCGATCACACCGCCGAATGGGCTTACGACCGTACCGACGTTCTCAAAGTGATCAAGCACGCGCGCCCGGCGATTGCGACGACCTATCCCGCGCGTTCCGCGTTTCCAACCGAGTCGCATGATGGGCACACGTTCCTCGCCGAGTTCGATTTGACGCGCGAGGGCAACGCGTGCGATGCGACGAGTATCTATGCGTTTCCTTTGATTCCGTACGGGTTGATTCGCATCGAGCGCGTGTTGTTGGTGACGTCTGAAGGCAGAGAAATTTCGCTCGCCCATTTACAAGGGCAGAGCGATTACGCGCTCATTTATCGTTCGAACTATGTCGCGATCTACGAAAATTACGATGCATTGCCGCGCGCGTTTCTCGTTCACCACGCGCGCGTTGCCGACGACAAAACCGCGCTGAAAGAAATGTCGCGCGCGACGTTCCAGCCGCGGGAGACGCTCATCCTAAGCGATGGCGCGCCGCTCGACGCGGGTGGCGCGCAAACGGCGAACGAGTCGGCGCGAATTGTCGAAAATAAACCTGAGCGCGTCGTTGTCACCGCGCGCGTCGAAACCGATGCGTATCTCTTGCTCACCGATTCGTGGTATCCAGGTTGGATCGCGCGCGTGGATGGATTTCCTACGCCGATTCAGCGCGCCGATTACATTTTCCGCGCGGTGCGTCTTGCGCCCGGCGAGCATCGCATCGAATTTGAGTATCGTCCATCGTCGCTGTACTTGGGCGCGGGAATCAGCGCGATCGCATTATTGATCGTGATTGGCGCGTTTGTTGGGTCGCGGCGATTTAGTGTATAATGCGCGCCAATATGGCGGGGCGAAGATGAATCTATTCAATCGTCTTTTGGTGATTGCGGAATTACTCATCGCGATTGCATTGATGCCGATTGCATTGGTGCTGGTGCTGTTCTATCGCGCGCCGCTCGGCGACACGCTCACGAATACCGCGCGTATGTTGTTCACCGGCGCGAGCGCGCTGTATACCCAAGTCGCGTGCGTGAGTGGCGCGGTGTTCGTCTTTATCGTGTCCGTCGGGTTGTTGTATTTTGAACTGCAACGCGGTCACCGTCGCCAATTCCGAATCCAGGTCGCGGAGGGTCAGGTCGAATTATCGAGCGACCTGATTGCGGAACGTTTGGAACGCGCGATCCTGCAAATCGCGGATGTGACCCAGGTCAAACCACGCGTGACGCCGCGCCAGAAAAATAGAGTGGATGTGCTGCTCGAGCTCGAAACCGCGCCAGAGATGATCGTGCCGGAAAAAACGCAACAGGTAATCACGGCGGCGAAGCAAGTGCTGGAACAACAACTGGGTCTGACCGTCGGCGCGATTCAAGTACGGCTCGAACAACCTCGCGCGAAAAAGAAGCCAGTATGACGGACGCGGTAGAGCAAGCCAAACCATTGCCTGTTCTGCTCGAAAGTTTGTTGTTTGTCGCCGAGGGACCGGTGACGATTGATTCGCTCGCGAATGCGTTGAGCGTCGAGTCAGTCCAAGTCGAAGAGGCGCTGACGCAACTGAAAGAGTTGTACGCGGGGCGCGGAATTCGTTTGCAACGCGTGCGCGAGCGTGTGCAGTTGGTCACATCGCCGGACTGCGCGGCAGTCATCGAAAAATTCCTGGGTGTGAGTGTGTCGGGGCATCTCTCCGCCGCCGCGCTCGAAACACTCGCGATCATTGCGTATCGCCAGCCGGTCACGCGTCCCGCCATCGAAGCGGTGCGCGGCGTGAATTGCGACGGCGTGTTGCACTCGTTGCTTGCGCGTGGCTTGATCGAAGAAGCGGGGCGGCAGGAAACCGCCGGGCGTCCGATTCTCTATACGACGACGTTCGAGTTCTTGCAGAACTTTGGCTTGCGCGGCGTGGACGATTTGCCGCCGCTCGAACAAGCCGCCGAGCAAGTGCTCGCCGATGCGGTCGAACATGCAAATGCAGCCGCGCAACACGTGTCGGAGAGAATAAAATGACATGGAACGCCTGCAAAAAATTCTCGCGCACGCGGGCATCGCGTCGCGTCGCAAATGCGAAGAGTTGATCGTCGCCGGACGCGTGCGCGTGAACGGTACGGTCGTGTCGGAACTCGGCACCAAGGTGGATCCCGAACACGACCGCGTTGAAATCAACGGCAAAGCGATTCGCGTCGAAACGAAAACGTACATCGTTTTGCACAAGCCACGCGGTTATCTCAGCGACATTGACGAAGCGCGCGGCAAGCCGCTCGCGGTGGATCTCGTGTCATCGCGCGAGAGATTGTATCCGGCGGGACGCTTGGATGCGAACAGCGAAGGGTTGCTTCTGCTGACGAACGATGGTGAACTCGCGCATCGCATCACGCATCCGCGTTTTCAGCACGAGAAAGAATACCTGGCGCTCGTCGAAGGCGCGCCGACCGACGAGACACTTGCGCGTGTGCAGAGCGGCGTTCTTTATCAAGGCGAGCGATTGCGCGCCGATTCAGTCACGCGCGTCAAGGAACTCGATGCCAACGCGCGGGAACATGGTTGGCACGCGACCGCGCGCAACGAATACTGGCTTCGCATCATTTTGCATGAGGGTAAAAAACGCGAGATTCGGCATCTCTGCGGCGCGGTCGGGCATCCGGTCAAACGATTGATTCGCGTGCGGATCGGTCCGGTCAAACTGGGCGCGTTGCGTGTCGGGCAGTCGCGCGCGTTGACCGCGCACGAAATCCGCCAATTGAAAAGGCAAGCTACGATAACACCTTCGCCAAATACAATCGGCAAGCGGAGATAGAATCCAGGTTTCTTCGAGAAACCTGGATTCTGGCGAAGGTATCACACGAGGAAGCGAATTGATTCCATCCATCCCCAAGGTGATCTCCGTCATCGCGATTGACGGACCCGCGGCATCGGGCAAGAGTACGATTGGCGCGTTGCTCGCGGAAAAACTGGGTTACCTCTATTTTGATTCCGGCGTGATGTATCGTGTGATTACGAGCGTCGCGCTCGCGCGCGGCGTACCGATTGAGGATGATACCGCGATCACGCGTCTCGCCGAGCAGGTCAAGATCGAATTTCAACCACCGACGATTCAGGACGGACGACAATTCACCGTTCTCGCCGACGGTCAAGATATCACGTGGGATATTCGTGCGCGCGCGGTGGATGCGAACGTGTCGCCGGTGTCGGCATACCCTGGCGTGCGCGCCGCGATGTCGGCGCAACAACGACGCATCGGCTTGCAAGGCAAAGTGGTGATGGTCGGACGCGATATTGGCACGGTCGTTTTGCCGGAAGCCGACCTCAAAATCTACCTCGATGCGACCGAAGGCGAACGCGCGCAACGGCGTTATCGCGAGCGCATTGCACGCGGCGAGCAAGTCGAGTTCGACGCGGTGTTGCGCGAGATTCAACGTCGCGATCAAATTGATTCGTCGCGTTCGGTCGCGCCGCTCAAACGCGCGGACGACGCGGTTTATCTCGATTCAACCGGTTTGGAAATTTCTGACGTGCTCGCGCGAGTTCTCGCGTTGATTCACGGTCAAGCGGAGATAATTAAAGTATGAGTATGCCTCCTGGTTTGCCACCGCGCCCATGGTTCTATTACGTGGCAAATCCACTGTTGCGAACCTTGTTGCGTATGTTGACGCGTGTGGATATTCATGGATTTGAGAATGTGCCGCCAAAAGGCGGACTCGTCGTCGCGATCAGCCACAGTAGTTTTCTCGACCCAGTTTTGTTGGCGGCATTCACGCCGCGCAAAGATGTTGTGCCGATGGCAAAGGTCGAAGCGTTTGATTATCCGATCCTGGGTGCGTTGCTTCGATGGTACGGCGCGTTCGCGGTGCGCCGCGGCGAAGCGGATATGGCGGCGTTCAAGATGGCGTTGCGCGTGTTGAATGGCGGCGCGGTCGTCGTCATCGCGCCGGAAGGTCATCGGAGCGAAACCGGCGCCTTGCAAAAAGGACGCGAAGGCGCGATCATGTTATCGCTCCGCACGGGCGCGCCGATTTTGCCGGTGGCAGTGTGGGGCGGCAAAGCGTTTTGGTCAAGTCTGTCGCGTTTGCGCCGCGCGCCGTTGCACTGTCGCATCGGCAAACCGGTTCTGCCCGTCGTGACCGGCGCGAAGCCGACGCGCGAAGGCATGGGTAAAATGTCGGATGAGTTGATGGTCAAGATTGCCGAACTGATGCCGCCGGAATTGCACGGCTATTATACCGGCGCGCTCGCTCATCCGATTCATCATCTCGAGTTGTATCGCGCGCCGATGGGAAAGGAGGCGACCGGATGAATCCATAAACGAACCTGGGAAGCCCAGCGCATGGTCCCGCGCAATTCGCGGGATGACGAGGTGGAGGTTTTTCGCCGCGCGGCGAAACTAACTCGGCGTGTTCGCGTCGGGGAAAATCGAAAGATCAGCGGATGCCTCCAAGGACAGCCACGTCCTTACACGCGCGTCGTCACATTCCACGATGACGCGCGGCTTCCCCTCCCAGCCAATCCAAACGCGCGCCCAATGCCGCCGAGCGATCGGCGCGACAAAAACCGCGCGAGGGCAAATTTATTTTCGATTTTCGATTTTCGATTTTGGATTGCCACTCATCAATCGAAAATCGAAAATCAAAAATTCAAAATCCCCAGAGGAGGGTTCCCATGTGTGGCATCGTCGGATACGTTGGCGCGCGTGACGCCGCGCCTATTTTGCTCGATGGTTTGCAACGGCTCGAATATCGCGGGTACGACTCGGCGGGTGTGGCGATTCTCACGCCCGACCATGTGATTGATATTCGCAAGAGTGAAGGTAAACTCAAGAAATTGCGCGATGCGCTCGATGGCGGCGCGCCGCGCGGTCGGCTCGGCTTGGGGCATACGCGTTGGGCGACGCACGGCATTCCGAACGATACGAACGCGCATCCGCACACCGATTGCGCCAGACGCATCGCCGTCGTGCACAACGGCATCATCGAAAATTTCGCCGAACTGCGCGATGAATTACGCGCGCGCGGACACCAGTTTGCGAGCGAGACGGACACGGAGGTGATCGCGCATCTGGTAGAACAGGAATTGGAGGGAGAGGAGGGAAATAAAGGAAATGAAGGAACACGCGGGTACGCGTTGGTTGATGCGGTGCGGCGCGCGTTAAAGCGCGTGCGCGGGACGTTTGGCATTGGCGTGATGGATTTGGAGAATCCCGAATTGTTGATCGGCGCGCGACACTTTTCGCCGCTCGTGATCGGGATGGGCGCGGGCGAAAATTTCATCGCGTCTGATATTCCGGCATTGTTGCCGTACACGCGGCGCGTGATGCTGATCGAAGATGGCGAGATTGCCGCGCTTACGCCGGACGCGGTTCGTCTATGTACGCTCGACGGCGCGCCGGTCGAACGCGCGCCGCTCGATGTGACCTGGGACGCGCAAGCGGCGGAGAAGCAAGGGTATCCGCATTTCTTTTTGAAGGAGATCAACGAGCAACCGTCCGCGCTCGCGAACGCGTTGCGCGGGCGCGTGGATGCGCGCGGCGCGCATCTTGATGAATTGGATTCGCTCGACCTTGCGCGCGTCCGACGCGTCGTCTTGCTCGCGTGCGGATCGTCGTACCACGCGGGCTTGGTCGGCAAGCGCGTGTTCGAAGAATGGGCGCGCGTGCCGGCGGAGACGCTGATCGCGTCCGAGTTTCGGTACGCCGCGCCGGTGCTCGACGAGACGACGCTCGCGATTCTCATCACTCAATCGGGCGAGACCGCGGATACGATTGCGAGTATGCGGCTCGCAAAATCGGCGGGCGCGCAAACGCTCGCGCTGACGAACGTCGTCGGTAGTTCGATCACGCGTGGTGTCACGGCGACGGTGCACTTGCACGTCGGTCCGGAAATCGGCGTCGTCGCGTCCAAGACGTTCAGCGCGCAGGTGCTCTTGCTCGAACTCATTGCGCTCGACCTGGCGCAACGACGCGGCGCGCTCGATGCGACGCGCGTGGCGGAACTCGCGCAACAATTCGCGCGCGTGCCCGATCTTGTCCAAGCCGCGCTCGGCATGGATCAAGCGATGCAACGGCTCGCGGAAAAAATCTGGACGCGCAAGAGTTGCTTTTTCTTCGGACGCGGCTTTGGCTATCCGACCGCGCTCGAAGGCGCGTTGAAACTCAAAGAGATCAGTTATCTACATGCCGAAGGGTATCCTGCCGGCGAACTCAAGCATGGTCCGATCGCGATGCTCGACCCAGACATCACGGTCGTCGCGATCGCAACGCAGAGCGCGACGTTTGACAAGGTGGTGAGCAATATCCTGGAGGTGCGCGCGCGTCGCGCGCCGGTGATCGCGCTTGCGACCGAAGGCGACGCCGGTATCGCGCGGTACGCGGACGATGTGGTGTATTTGCCGCATGCGGCGGAAGAGTTGACGCCGCTGGTCGCGGCAGCGCCGCTGCAATTGCTCGCGTACTATGTTGCGCTCAAGCGCGGCTGCGATGTAGACCAGCCGCGCAATCTGGCGAAGAGTGTGACGGTGGAGTAGTGGGACGGTGAATAGGCAAAGCGCGCGGTTGAATGCCGCGCGCTTTTTTGGAACGAATCAAGTCGCCATGCTCAGAATTTTGGGAAACCCGATTTGTTCCTGAACCTATTCGACACTCGTGGTACTTTGTGCTACAATATCATTGCACTGAGTTGAATGAGACATCGAAATGGAAGAACAGATTCAAGAATTTCTAGCTGCCTTGCGAAATGATAAAGGGTACTCGCCCAATACCATCGAAGCGTATCGCAACGACCTCCAACAATTGTTGAATTTCGCGCTCAACGAGCGGCAATACCTGACGCAGTGGAGTCGGGTAGACAAACCGTTGCTGTTGAGTTTTTTGATTCATCTCAAAGACCGGCAGTACACCGCCTCATCCGTCTCGCGCAAAGTTGCGGTCATCAAAACGTTTTTCCACTTTCTCGAGGAAAAAAATCTGGTCGCCGACAATCCCACCGCCACGCTCGACTCGCCCAAAGTAGTCAAACGAATTCCGCATGTCCTCGCGCCGGATGAAGTCGAACGCTTACTCGCCGCGCCATTGCAAAACAACACGCCCAAAGGTTTGCGCGATCGCGCGATTTTGGAATTGTTGAGCGCGAGCGGCTTGCGCGTTACCGAGTTGGTTTCGCTCGACGTGGAGGATGTGAATTTGGAAGGCGGCGTGGTGCGCTGCGTCGGCAGCGGCGTCAAGCGCCGGGTCATCCCCGTTGAAGCGCGCGCGCTCGAAGCGGTCGCCGAGTATTTGCGCCGTGCGCGCCCGGTGTTCACCACGAACCTGGACGAGCGCGCCCTCTTTGTGAATCCGCACGGCGAGCGTTTAACACGGCAGGGCTTGTGGCTCATCATCAAAGAGTACGTCAAGACCGCGCAGATCACGACGCCCGTTTCGCCGCACATGTTGCGCCACTCGTTCGCGGTGCATTTGTTGAGCGGCGGAACCAATTTGCAAAATGTGCAACGCTTGTTAGGTCACACAAGTATCGCGACCACCCAGGTTTATCAACGACTCATCGAACAACGCGCGCTCGCGCTCGTGCCGGTGCGCGCGACTGAACCAGCGGAGGAATGAATGGGTTACGTCGAAGAATTACTTGGCAAGAACGAACAAATCGTCGTCCGCACGCGCAAACATTGGATGGTGTTGGCGCAATCCTTTGTGGGCAACCTGGTTTTTACAATTGTGATCGTTGCCGTGACGATTGCGCTGCTTGCGGCGACTGTTGGAATTGGAATTCTGGCGCTGATGTTTTTATTTGTCCCCGGCGCGTTGTTTCTGCGCGATTACCTCGCGTGGTCGAACGAAGAGTACCTCGTGACGAATCAGCGCGTCATTCAAATGGCGGGTGTCATCAACAAGCACGTGATTGATTCGTCGCTCGAAAAGGTGAACGACGTGGTGCTCGATCAATCCGCGCTCGGACGCATTTTCAATTACGGCAACATCGAAATCTTGACGGCAAGCGAGTCCGGCATCAACAAGTTGGTGCATATCGCCGAGCCGATTGTGTTCAAGACCGAAATGTTAAATCAGAAAGAAGCATTGAGTCGTCCCGCGTCCCCCGCACTACCCGCGCTGGATGGACCTGAGGCGATTCCTCTGCTCATCGCGCAGTTGGATGATTTGCGACGGCGCGGCATTTTGAGCGACGCCGAGTTCCAGCAGAAAAAAGCGGAACTGTTGACAAAGATGTAGGCAAGTTTTCAACTTGTCTTGTGAAGGTGGACCGATGGCGATGACCCAAGCGCCTGTTCGCATGGTGGCGCAATCTCAAGCGATGCGTTTGCCGCTACTCGAAAACGGCGACCGCTTGACGCGCGCGGAATTCGAACGGCGCTACAACGCAATGTCTCATATCAAAAAAGCCGAACTTGTCGAAGGAGTCGTCTACATGCCGTCACCGGTAAGTTCGATTCATGCTAAGGCACATGCGTTCGTGATCGGGTGGTTGATTGCTTATAGCGCGGCAACTCCCGGTATCGTTGTTATGGACAACGCGACGGTTCGGCTCGATACGGATAATGAAGTACAACCAGATGCGTTGTTGCGATTGGAACGTAGCGGACGATCGCGTGTCGGTGTGGATGGTTACATCGAGGGCGTTCAAGAGTTGATTGTCGAGATCGCGACGACGAGTGCGGCACTAGATTTGCACGCCAAGAAAAATATCTATCGCCGCAATGGCGTGCCAGAATATATCGTTTGGCAAACGCACGAAGTACGCGTGGACTGGTTCGAACTGCGCGATGAAGAATACGTCGCGTTGACGCCGGACGACAGCGGTGTCATTCCTAGTCGCGTATTGCCGGGTCTATGGCTCGCGGTGAACGCGTTGCTCCAAGGCGACATGGCAGCCGTCTTGAGTGAATTGCACACGGGTATCACGTCAGCCGAGCATGACGCATTTCTTTTGCAAACATAATCTCACCAGAGGATTTTGAAGAGTGGAGCATTTCATCACACGCGCGGATATTGAACAGGCGGCTCACTATATCGCGACGCGCACACAACACAAACCGCAGATCGGACTGGTTTTGGGTTCGGGCTTGAACACGCTGGCGGACGAAATCACGCGCGCGGATGTAATTCTGTTCAACGAGGTGCCTGGGTTTCCGGTTTCGACCGTGGAGGGTCACAGCGGCGCGCTCGTGATCGGCGAGTTGGGTGGTAAAACGGTCATCGCGATGCGCGGTCGCGCGCATTACTACGAAGGATACACGATGGGGCAAGTGACCTTGCCGATTCGCGTGATGCGCGCGCTCGGCGCGGACACGCTCATCGTGACGAATGCGGCGGGCGGCGTCAACGCGAACTTTCACGCCGGCGATTTGATGTTGATTACGGATCACATCAACATGGTCGGCATGGCGGGCAACAGTCCATTGCGCGGTCCGAACGATGCGACGCTGGGTCCGCGTTTTCCGGACATGACAAATGCGTACGATCCTGTGTTGTGCGAGCTCGCGCGTCATGTCGCGGGCGAACTGGGTCTCGCGTTGTGCGAGGGAGTTTACCTGATGCTCGCGGGTCCGTCGTTTGAATCGCCGGCGGACGTGCGATTTATTCGGCTGATCGGCGCGGACGCGGTTGGCATGTCCACCGTGTCCGAAGTGATCGTCGCGCGCCACAGTGGCATGCGCGTGCTTGGCGTTAGTCTCATCTCGAATTCGCTCGCGCACGCGCACCACGAGGTCAGCCATGCCGAAGTGCTGGCCGCGGGTAAGGTTGCCGTGCCGAAACTAGGAGCGCTGGTCAAGGGCGTGCTCGCCCGAATGTGACTTGACACGTTATCGGCATCGCGCTATTATTGCGCCAATCTTTTTTGGCAAAGTTGATTCACTGGGGCATCCGATTCCAAGCCAACCAGACGGCTCATCCGAATCCAGAGGCACGGCGGGATGAGCCGTTTTCCTTTGCGCCATTTTGGAGTGGACGTGGAACATTCGGCTCGACCTGAGTCGGAAAACCAAAGTGCGTCGTCGGAACACGACGATGCGAATCACACGATTCACCCGGATTTGATGACGCGCGAACTGCATCGCGGCAAACGCCAGGGTGATACGTACGTGCGCGTGGTGCGTTCAGATACATTGCGCCGGGTCGCTCCGGGCTATCTACGCGCATCCGAGCAAGTATCGCGCCCAACCAAAGGGCTTGGCTTGCTTTATCGCCGCGTCAAGGTATGGCTGGTCGGCAAGCCGTTGCCAACCATCGCGGAAAAAGACGAGCGGCTCACCAAGCTCAAGGCGTTGGCAGTTTTTTCATCCGACGCGATTTCATCGTCCGCGTACGCGACGGAAGAAATTTTGCTGGTGCTGGTCGCGGCGGGCACGCTCGGTTTGCCGTACGCCTTGCCCATCGCGCTGGGCATTGCTATCTTGCTCGCAATTGTGTCGTTCTCGTACCGGCAAACGGTGCACGCGTACCCGCACGGCGGTGGTTCGTACACGGTCTCGCGCGAGAACCTGGGAACACAAGCGGGTTTGGTCGCGGCGGCGGCGTTGCTCATTGATTACGTACTCACGGTCGCGGTCTCGATTGCCGCGGGCACTGCCGCGATAACGTCGGCGGCGCAACCGCTGTATCCGTACCGCGTCGAAATTTCCGTGGTGTTTATCGGCATTATCACGCTCATCAACCTGCGCGGCATTCGCGAATCGGGTACGATTTTTGCGTTGCCGACGTACCTGTTTATTTTCAGTCTCGCCGGTCTTATCCTGCTTGGCGCGGCGCGCGTGTTGATGGGCGAAGTCGTCGCCGCCGAGCCGCATTTCGAACATACCGAGTTCGAGCCGCTGGGATTGTTTTTGATTCTACACGCGTTCGCCGCGGGCAGTGTCGCGATGAGCGGCACGGAAGCGATTGCGAACGGTGTGCCGGCGTTCAAATCGCCAGAGACACATAATGCCGCGACGACGCTGACCTGGATGGCAGGGATTCTCGGCGTGTTTTTTGTCGGCGTGACGTTTCTCGCGCACCAGTACGGGCTAGCGCCGACGGAGACAGAGACGGTGATCTCGCAACTGGGTCGCGCGGTGCTGGGCAATGGCGTGATGTACGGCGTGTTTCAAGCCGCGACGATGATGATTTTGGTGCTCGCGGCGAATACCAGTTTCAACGGCTTTCCGCGTTTGTTCTCGGTGCTGGCGCGCGATGGCTTTGCGCCGCGTCAATTCCTGTTTCGCGGAGATCGGTTAGCATTTTCGTATGGCATCATCGTGTTAGGCGCGGTTGCCGCGCTGTTGATCGTCGCCTTCGGCGGGAGTACGCACGCGCTCATCCCGTTGTACGCGGTCGGTGTTTTTCTGTCGTTCACCTTGTCGCAATTCGGGATGGTGCGACATTGGTGGCGGCTGCGCGCGGCGGGTTGGCAACGCAGTCTCGTCATCAACGCCACGGGTGGTGTGTTGACTGGCATCGTGTTGTTGATCGTCGGCTCAGTGAAGTTTCAACTGGGCGCGTGGATCGTCGTCGTGTTGACGCCCATCCTCGTTTTGATTTTTAACGTGATTTACCGGCACTATCATCTCGTCGCCGAGCAGGTGAGCGTAACGCGCCTCACCCACGCGATTGCGACGCCGCGTCAAATTGTGGTCGTGCCGATTGGCGACATTAACATCGTGACGTTGCGCGCGCTGGCGTTTGCGCGTTCGCTTGCCAAAGATCCGGTTGCCGTGCACATTACGTATGAGACGGAAGAAGCCGAGAATTTTCGCGAGCAGTGGACGCGCTGGGGCAACGGTACGCAACTGGTTTTGCTCGAATCGCCGTTCCGCTCATTTACCGAGCCGTTGATTGCGTATATTGACGCGTTACATCTTCAAGACCCCGAAGCGTTTTTGATTCTAGTCTTGCCCGAGTCTATCCCGGCGCATTGGTGGCAGCACTTGTTGCACAATCAGACCGCCTTGCGTCTCAAGGCGGCGTTGTTGTTTCGTCGCAACACCGTGGTGCTCGATGTGCCTTATCATTTGGAACGGTGAAAGTTATGGGAAAACTATTCAAGATTCTGGTGCCAATCGAAGGCATCCCGGCGGACGAAGCCGCGATTCATCTCGCCTGCCAAACCGCCAAGCCAGACAAAGCCAAGGTGTTGCTCATCCACGTTATCGAGATGCAACGCACCTTGCCAGTGGACGCGGAGAATTTGCCAGCGCAAGAGCGCGGCGAACAGGCGCTCATTGAGGCGGAACGCATCGCGCGCGCACATTATAGTCACGTCGAATCCGAGTTGTTGCAGGCGCGGGTGGCTGGGTCGGCGTTGGTGAATGAAGCGACCGATCGCGGGGTGGACTTGATTGTGATGGGGATTCCATTCCGCAAATTGCTCGGCGAGTTCTACCTCGGCGCGACGGCGAATTATGTGTTCAAGAACGCGCCATGTCCGGTGTGGTTGTGCCGTGAACGAGCGCGCGACGACAACGGCGCCGCGAATGCAAACCAAAAATGATTGCGGCGCGACGGCTCAACCTTGTCAAGGCAACCAAACCGGCGCATGGTTGGACGGTCAAGTCGTGCTTAAAATTTGCGCCAACCCCTTTACGTCGAAAAAATTTCGTGGTATAGTCTGCGGGAGGATGCAATGAGAATCATCATCGTCGGATGCGGGAGATTAGGCGCGCACCTCGCGCGACGATTTGATCACGAGGGACAACGCGTCACGATCATAGATCGAAGCACCGAAGCGTTCGCGCGCCTCGGCGCCGATTTCGGCGGCGAAAAAATCCTGGGCACCGGGATTGATAGCGATATCCTACGCCGCGCCGGCATCGAACTCGCGGATGTGTTCATCGCCGTCACGGCGGGCGACAACACGAACGCGATGGCAGCCGAAGTCGCGAAACTGGTTTTCAACGTGCCGCGCGTCATCGCGCGCTTTAACGATCCCGTACGCGAAGGCACGTATCACGCGATCGGTCTGATGGAAACGATCTCACCGACGATTCTCGCGTCGGACAAGATTGCCGATTTGATCGCGCAACCCGACGCGAAAAAGTAAGAGGCGGCGATGTATATCATTATCGTGGGCGGCGGCAAGGTCGGTTATTATCTTGCCAAGACGCTCCTCAATCAAGAACACGAAATTCTCATTGTCGAAAAAGACAAGCGCAAGTACGATACGCTCACAATTGAATTTGGCGGCATTGTGATGCGCGGCGACGGCTCGGACGCGTTGGTGATGGAAGAAGCCGGCATGGCGCGCGCAGACTTGGTCGTCGCGGTCACCGGCGATGACGAAGATAATTTGATGATTTGCCAAATGGCAAAACGCAAGTTCAACGTCAATCGAACCATCTCGCGCATCAACAATCCCAAGAACGAGCAAATCTTCAAACTGCTCGGCATTGATACGACCGTGTCGGTCACGGATTTGATTCTCGCGCAAATCGAACGCGAAATCCCGGCGCATTCGCTCGTCCACTTGCTCACACTGCGCGAAGCCGGCGCGACCTTCCTCGAAGCCAAAGTGCCGGCGGACTCGCCGGTGATTGGCAAACCCTTGCGCGACTTGAAGATCCCGGAAGATTGCGTCATTCCGCTGGTTATTCGGAATGGCAAAGCGATTGTGCCGTATGGCGAAACGAAACTCGCGGAGGGTGACGAAGTGATTGCGGTCGCGACGCTTGAGAACGAAGGCGCGCTCGGGCGGATTTTTGAAGGATTGCCGCCGCGCAAAAAATAATTTGCCTCTCTGAAAGGAGTGTGATCACCCGCGGTCGAGGTTGGCGCAATGACGCGTACGAGTGACCGCGCAGGGGGAAGCGAACCACGAGGTTCAAGCCGTACACATTTTCAACCGGCATTTCCAACCCGCGCCCAGGACTGGCGCAAATTCAACTCACAAGGAAGGTACCTATTCAAAATGGAACAATCAACAACTGAATACAGCGAAAAGGAGCCACCCGGTAAGCCCCCAAGTAGTGTGCTCTCACCGCTGGCATTATTCGAACTAGCCGAACCTTCAGCGGTCGAGAGCATTCGTGCCCGCAGTCCTCTGTGGGCAAATGTCACGGCAGAACAGTGGAACGACTGGCGTTGGCAAATGCAAAATCGCATCACCACGCTAGAGCAACTCCAGCAACTCGTCCGCCTTACGCCCGATGAAGAGCAGGCGGTGCGGCTCAAGCCCGAGTTGCGGGTGGCAATCACGCCGCATTTCGCGGCGTTGATGGATCCGCGCGATCCCATGTGTCCGATTCGTCGCCAAGTCATCCCGACGATGGCGGAATTTGCGCTCGATGATCCCGATCTCGAGGACCCGCTTGGCGAAGACGCGCACATGCCCGTGCCCGGTCTCGTGCATCGCTATCCCGATCGCGTCTTGGTTGAAATTACCGATCAATGCGTTGCGTATTGTCGCCATTGCACGCGCCGCCGTATGGTCGGCACCGGCGTGATGCCCGCGCACAAGACGCGCATCGAAGCGATTGCGCAGTATTTCGAAGCGCACCCCGAAGTGCGCGATGTCCTCATCTCCGGCGGAGACGGCTTGTTCCTCTCCGACGATTTGTTGGACTATACCCTGGGTCGCTTTCGCGCGGTCAAGTCAGTTGAGATTCTGCGAATCGGGACGCGCGTGCCGATTTTCTTGCCGCAACGCGTCACCGACAAGATGGTGGCAACTCTGCGTCGGTATCATCCCTTGTGGATGAACATTCACATCAACCATCCGAAAGAGTTGACGCCCGACGTGTGCGAAGCGGTAGGCAAACTGGCGGATGCCGGCATTCCGCTCGGCGCGCAAACCGTGTTGATGGCAGGGATCAACGATTGCGCCAGCACGATGAAGGCGTTGGTGCAAGACTTGGTCAAGAATCGTATTCGCCCGTACTACCTGTATCAATGCGACCTGTCGCAGGGTATCGGACATTTTCGCACACCGGTCAGTGTGGGACTTGGGATCATCGAAGCGTTGCGGGGACATACGACCGGGTTTGCCATTCCAACGTTCTGCGTGGATGCGCCGGGCGGCGGCGGCAAAGTTCCGATCATGCCTAACTACTTGATCTCGCAGAGTGATCGCAAAATCATCGTCCGCAACTTTGAAGGCGTGATCGCGACGTACAGCGAACCCGATCGTTACGAACATCACTCGGCGGACAATTGTGAGTACTGCCGTCGCGCCGCGCCGAAGGAAGGCGTGGCGAAATTGCTCGCCGGCGACGCGGTGGTGTTGGAACCGGACGGCTTGCGGCGTAAACAGCGCCGCGTCAAGAAAATGGACACGGAGAAAAAGGTTCGTCGTAAGACCACGATCCCACTGCCGGTTAAATCGGTTCAGCCCGTCAGCGAGTTGCTTCCGCTGATGGCGCTCGAAGCGACCATGCCGCGCAAACCGCGGGCGAATGGCAACGGGAACAGCAACGGTAAGGCAAGGTAGAAATTAGAAATTGGAGGTTGGAGGTTGGAAGTTGGAGATTGAAACTAGGGATCAAAACCTCCAATATCGAATGTCCAACATCTAACATCCAACATCTAACGTCCAACATCCAACTTCCAGTTTTCATCACAGAGACCCATGAAGAAACTAACCGTTGCTTTGCTGTACAATCTCAAACAAAACGCGCCGCACGTCGAGTCGAACGATGAACCCTGGGACAAGTGGAACGAACTCGATAGCGAGCGCACCGTTGCCGGCATCGAGCGCGCGTTGCGCGCGGGTGGGCATGAGGTCATTCCGATGGAGGGCGATGTCACGTTGCCGCAGAAACTCGAGCGACGCAACGTGGACATCGCCTTCAATACGTGTGAGGGATTTTTCGGCGGCTCGCGCGAAGCCCAGGTACCGGCGTTGCTCGACGCGATGCGGATGCCGTACACCGGCTCTGGCGTGATGACGCTGGCGCTTGCGCTCGACAAGCCGATGACCAAACGCATCCTCGCGTATCATGGCTTGCCGACGCCGGCGTTTCAAACATTCGTCACCGGCGACGAGCCGCTGGACAAGCGGCTCACGTTTCCCTTGTTCGTGAAACCCAGCCGCGAAGGGTCGGGCATCGGCGTGCGCGCGCAATCGGTCGTGCGTAACGCGCGCGAACTGCGCGAGCAAATCCGGTACGTCATCACCGCGTACGCGCAACCGGCGCTCGTCGAAGAATTCATCGAAGGACGCGAGTTTACGTTGGGCATGCTCGGTAATTTCGCGTGTGACGAGTTGACGCCGCGCAAAGGCAAGTGGACATCGAACACCTTGCGCGTCTTTCCACCGCTCGAAGTGGACTTGTCGCCGTGTCCGCCGGAGGAAGCCGGGTTGTACACGTCGGTCATCAAAGGCAAGTTGTACGAGGTGCCGACGTACCTGTGCCCCGCGCCCATTTCGAAAACGATGCGCGCCAAGATGCAAAATCTCGCGATGGGCGCGTTCGCCGCGCTCGAATGTTTTGACTTTGCGCGCGTGGATTTTCGGATTCATCGCGCAACGAACGTTCCGTACATCCTCGAAATCAATCCGCTCGCCGGTTTGCAGGAGGGGATCAGCGATATCGTCATGCAAGCCGAAGCCGACGGCGTGAGTTATATCGCGCTCATCAACGGCATCCTCGAAGCGGCGGCGCAGCGCTACGGATTGAGCTAACGTGTAACCGGCTGTGGAGCGGAGCCATTGTCGCGCGGTCGTTTTCGCGCGACCTTGCTCCGCTCGTTTTCTAGTTGGCGGTAGGACGAATTCTGGATTTGTCTTGCGCCCGAGCGAAGTGTTTGTGGATATTGATGCCGTGCGAAAACAATTGGAAGAAGAACGCACCCAATTATTGGCGCGTCCGATTCCAGCGCCCGAGCCAGGCAAAGGTGACGAAGCCGATATGGCGGCGATGACACAAGCCAAAGTGCAATCGTTGTGGCTCAAGAACGATCAAAAGCAACGCCTCGCGCAAATTGATGTGGCGCTCGCGCGTCTCGCGGCGGGCAAGTACGGCGTTTGCGATTCGTGCGGCAATCCCATCGCGCCGGAACGACTTGAGGCGATGCCCCATGCGACGCTGTGCGTACTGTGCCAAGCCAAGTCGGAGAAAAAGCGGAAATAGTTCGGAGTTGCTTCGTTGGCTGCGTTCGTCATCTTTGTTCGAACTTATGGGCTTTGGATTTTTCTGTTGTGCCTGATCGGCGTCATCGTCGGCGTCAAGTTGTTGGTGGACGCGCGGCGCTTGTCCCGCACGACGTTGTTTTCGTTGGAGCAAGAGCGCGCGGGCGATCAAACGGTGCGCGCCTTGTTGATGATCGCGGCGGCGGTCGTCATCTTGACCTTGACCGCGCTCGTCGGTATGCTTGCCGCACCGACTCCGGAATCGCCGATCGCGCGCGCACCAACCGCGACGCTCGCGCCGTTGTTTTTTCCGTCGAGTACGCCGTCGCCCATTCCTACGGCAACTTTCTTCTTCACGCCGAAACCCAGCGATCCGCCGCCGTTCGCCGGCACGCCGGTGAGCGCGACCGCGACGCGTACGACCACGCGCCCAATCATCGTGCCGACTCCCGCGCCAACGGTGACGCCGACGCCGCTCATGCCCGCGCCGACAATCACTGCCCCGCCCAACGGCAACGTGTACAGCGGCGAAGGGCAAGCCAACGCGGCGATTACGTTTCGTTGGAATTGCGAACTGTGCAAGCTGGGTCCGAATGATTGGTACGTCGTCGTCATTTCGTTTGTGGACAAAACTGGGATGTCGCAAACGTATGCCGGAAAAACGCGCGACAATTTCCTACCGTTGAAGCGCGTGTATGATGGCGGTGGATTTGAGCTTTATCATAAAGCCAAAGAAGATACCTTTCAATGGTTTGTCCAGGTCAAGCGCGAACCGGGCGATCTCGCACTATCGCCGCCCAGCGCGACCTGGAAATTCGTATGGCATTAGGTTCCCACTATGTCTGAACGAATTCTGGTCATCGAAGACGAACAAAAAATCGGCGACTTGCTTCGCCGCGGTTTGACGTACGAAGGATTTCGCGTCGAGGTGTGCGCCGACGGCGAAGCCGGTCTCAAAGCCGCGCGCGACAATCCGCCTGATCTCGTCGTGCTCGATTGGATGTTGCCAGGGCTGGACGGCTTGGAGGTGTGCCGGCGTTTGCGCGCCGGTGGCGCGGTGCCGATCTTGATGCTTACCGCCAAGGACTCAGTCGCGGATCGCGTGAAAGGGTTGAGCACCGGCGCGGACGATTATCTGGTCAAGCCGTTCGCGTTCGAAGAATTGCTCGCGCGCGTGCGCGCGTTGCTTCGCCGCGTGCGCGCGACGGACGAAACAGTTTTGCATTTCGCCGATCTCACGCTCAACGTCAGCACGCGTGAAGTGACGCGCAGCTCGCGCAAGGTGGACTTGACGACGAAAGAGTTCGACCTGTTGCACTTTTTCATGCGGCATCCGCGCCAGGTCATCACGCGCGAAATCATCTACGACCGCGTGTGGGGGTACGATTTCGGCGGCGAGTCGAACATTCTCGAAGTGTACATTCGTTACCTAAGAACAAAACTCGAAGCCGGCAACGAGCCGCGTCTGTTGCAAACCGTGCGCGGCGTCGGCTACGCGATGCGCGAGGAATAACCACTAGCGCGATTTCCATTTTGGTTTACGGTGTGCGTTCCGCGCTAGACCTGTCAGGTCTGCTATACGCGCATGAGGAATCTGCGCTAATGTGGAGGCGGGTAGTCTGCCCACCCGCGCGGACGCGCCGCCGAAGGGCACCACAGTCCGAATCATCATCGAGCGAGTTGTCACCATGACCCTGGTCTTTGCCCTCATCAATTCTGCCGTGATCGTGTCCGTCTTGCTCGCCGTGTTTGGATGGTCGCGGCGTCCCGCGCTCGGCGCGGGGACGTTCGCGTTGTTGATGCTTGCCACCGCGCAGTGGTCGCTGGGGGTCAGTCTCGGCTTGGCGAGTCCGGACTTGGCAACCAAGATGCTGTGGGCAAAATTTGTGTTCATCGGCATCGCGGCAGTTCCGCTCTTGTGGTTGATTCTCAGCGCCGAGTACACCGGGCAGGCGCGTTGGCTCACGCGTCGCGTGATCGTGCTCTTGGGATTAGAGCCGCTCGTCACGGTCGCACTCGCGTGGACGAACGAAGCGCATGGTTTGATTTACACGAGCACGCGTTTAGTGATGGTCAACGATCAACCGATGGTCGAAGCCACGTTCGGCGTATGGGCGTGGGTGCATACGCTTTATTCGTACGCGCTGGTCTTGGCGGGAACGCTCCTGCTTATCTGGGCGATCATTCGCCTGCCGCCCTTTTTTCAATCGCAAGCGTGGACGGTGCTCGTCGCCGCGTTCGTGCCGTGGATCAGCAACATCATTTCGGTTTTTCGACTCAGCCCGTTTCCGTTGTTGGACTTGACGCCCATCGCGTTCGGCGTCAGCGGCGTCGCGTTTGGTTGGGCGTTCTTTCGATTGCGCCTGCTCGAAATTGTCCCGGTCGCGCGCGATCTCGCGATCGAAAATATGAGCGATGGGTTGATCGTCGTAGACGCGCACGCGCGCATCGTGGATATCAACCCCGCCGTGCAAGACATCCTGGGTCTATCGCCGCGGCAAATCGTCGGGCATTTGGCGGAGCGCGTGTTGCCGACCTGGGGCGGCTTGATCGACGCGACGCGTCGCCCCGGTTCGTTCTCGACTGAAATTGTGATCGCCGCTGGCGAACAAGCGCGCGCGTACGATATGCGGATTACGCCCTTGTTCGATCATCAACGCCGCCTCAATGGTCACGTCGCGATTCTGCGTAACATCACCGATTACAAAACGGTCAAACAAGAATTGGAGCACGCCAAAGAGCAAGCCGAAGCCGCCGGTCGCGCCAAGAGCGCGTTTCTCGCCACGGCGGGCTATGAACTTCGGACCCCGCTCGCGATGATTACCGGGTATAGTCGGACCTTGCTGAATGAAGCGCGCGCGCGCGATCTGACGAGTTTCGTCGGCTATCTCGACAAAATCAACTCGGCGAGCCGGCAACTGCTGTTGCTCGTCAACAATCTGCTCGAATTGACCAAAATCGAAATGGGCGCGATGCCGCTGACACCCAGGATTTTCGACCTGGCGAGTCTGGTGCGCGAAGTGGTCGCGACGAGTCAGCCGTTGGCGGAGGAGAAAGGCAACACGCTCGAACTACGCACCGACGGCGTGATGGGCATGAATTCCGACAGGGACAAGATTCAGCAGGTCTTGTTCACGCTCGTGGAAAACGCGTGCAAGTTTACGCGCCATGGTAGTATCTGCGTTCAACTGTCACACGAAGCCATGAACGATATGGAGTGGGTGACGATTTGTGTGAGCGACACCGGGGTCGGCATCGCGCCCGCACATCTGCGCCAATTGTTCGAGCCATTCGCGCAAGCGGATACAACGGCGGCGCGCGAACCGGGCACGACCGGTTTGAGTCTCGCGTTGAGCCAACGTTATTGCGCGATGATGGGCGGCGCGTTAGAGGTCGCGAGCGAGTTAGGGCACGGGTCGGTCTTTACGGTGCGCTTGCCTTTGCGCGTCGAGCCGCCGGCGAAATCCGCGAACGCGCGCCGCGTGTGGTTATCTGATTGAGCATGTCTATTCGATTGCGTTTGACGCTTTGGTACGTCCTCGTGCTTGCCGTGATCCTCGTGGCGTTTAGCGGCGCGCTGTACGCGATCCTTTCCTTCAGTTTGCTCGGCGAAGTAGACCGCACGCTCGAACGGCGCGCCGGCGAAGTGCAAACCGCGGCGGACGCGGCGTTGCAAGTGCAAAGCGATTTGCGTTTGTTGCGCACGCGTTTTGTGTTGCCCGGCGCGGATGTGTTCGCGACGCCCGGCGTATTCGTCCAAGTCGTCTCCTTTGACGGCACCGTGGTGAGTCGGTCGGAAAACCTGGGTGACAAGGTGATCCAGGTTTCGCAAGCGGTGTTGGATCGCGTCAAGGAAGGCGAGTCGGTCTACGTGCAGTTGACGAGCGGCGGCGCGCTCTTGCGCGTGTACGTGCGCCCGTTGACCGTCCGCAGTCAGAATATTGGCGCGATCGAGGTCGCGCAATCGTTGCAAGATACATACGCGACGCTGCGCCGGCTCGCCGTGGTAATTGTCGCTGGGATCGGCGGGGCGTTGCTCCTCGCGTTTGTCATCGGCGCATTGCTGGCGTACAGCGCGCTCGCGCCGATTGATCGCATGACCCAAGCCGCGCGCGATATTGCGCGCAAGGGCGACCTGACCCAGCGCATCGAACACAAGGCGACCGGCGACGAGCTGGGTCGTCTCGCCGCGACGTTCAACGAGATGCTCACGCGCATCGAAGAATTGTTTCGTGTGCAACAACGTTTCGTCGCGGATGTGTCGCACGAATTGCGTTCGCCGCTGACTGCGATTCGCGGCAACCTCGATTTGCTCAAGCGCGGCGCGATGGAAGATCCGGACGAACGCCAGACCGCGCTCGACGCGATGGAGTCCGAATCGGCGCGGATGCAACGGTTGGTGCAGGATTTGCTTTTGCTCGCGCAAGCGGATGCGGGTGTCAAGGTTCGCAAGGATGTCGTCGAACTCGATACACTCTTGCTCGACGTGTACGGTCAGGCGCGATTGACGCAATCGGGCGTCAAGGTCTCGCTCGGCAATGAAGACCAGGCGCAGGTACTGGGCGATGCAGACCGGCTCAAGCAGTTGTTGCTCAACTTGGTGGATAACGCGATCAAGTACACGCCGAGCGGGGGCGAAGTGAAATTGTCGCTCGAACGCGATTCAGACTGGGTGCGCGTCGCGATTGCGGATACCGGCGTGGGCATTCCCGCGCAAGACGTGTCGCGCATCTTTGATCGGTTCTATCGCGTGGACAAGGCGCGCTCGCGCGATCCTTCGGCGCGCTCAGGCGGCGGCACCGGCCTAGGTCTCGCGATTTGCAAGTGGATCGCGGAAGTACACGGCGGGCGCATCGAGGTGCAGAGCGAAGTTGGCAAGGGGAGTACGTTTACGGTGTGGTTGCCGGTTGCCAGTCGCTAGTGGACAGTCGTCAAGTGCAAAAAACCAGGTTTCTCCACGGAGGGGAACCTGGATTTTTGTTCCGTCGTGGATCAATCCATCTCCGGCAATGGTTTGCGCGGCTCTTGGCTTTCCCAGGTTAGTTTCACGATGAAACTCGCTTCAGTGCTGGCTTGCGCAACCAGCGCGTTCGCCTCGGCGGTGAGGACCAATCCGAAATCCACTTGTACTCTGGAGGGGCGCTCGGACAATTTGATTTCGCCGATGGTCGCGTTGATGCGCCGCGCCATCGCGTAGATCGTGTTCATCGCGTTGTTCAGTGCCTTTTCGGATTTCTCGACGAGGTCGCCGGGAGAACTGGGTGCCGCCGTTCGCACTACGCCCGGCGCGGGCTTGAACTCGATCAGAATCGGGGTGTTCTCGTCAATCTTAAAGGTAGACATCGCTGACTCCTTGGTTGATCGAAATAGTCGAAGCAAAGTTAGAGAGGACAGCTGGATTATACTCGGTGCGCGGCTTTCTGTCACGTCCAATAAAAAATGCGACGCTGGGGGGCGTCGCATCGTTCGATTTAGAATTTGATTTCTACGGCGTCGCGTGGACACGCGGATTCGCACGCGAAACATTTTGTGCACGTGGACAGGTTGCTGGTTTGGCTGAGGTTCATCCCCTCTGGACATTTTTTCATACACGCCAAACAGGGACGACATTTTTCCGGATTGGCTTTGGCTTTGATAAACGGATTCAACGCGCTGATGCGACTGTACATCGCACCGACCGGACACAAATCGCGACACCACGCGCGCCCGCTCAACCACTCGACGCTGACCAACGCGCTGAGCCATCCGAAGGCAGGCAACAGACTTTCGCCTGTGCTGACTGCGAGCGCACCGCGACAAATCGAGCCGACCGGACAGATGATACAAAAAAGCGGGTTGTGAAATACGTACGATAAACCGATCACGCTTGCGATGATGCCGCCCTGAATCCATTCACGCGCCGCCCAAGGTTGTTGCGCGGTGCGCGGTCCGTGATTGAAAAGCCAGCGTCCCGGACAAAACCACCCACAAAACACGCGACCAAAGATCATCGTCAAAATGACTGTGGCAAGTCCGGCGATTGCCAGGGTTGGAACGATAGTCTGGGTTGCCGCGATGATTTGTGCCACGCCAAGTGGACAAGCAATGCGAAGCGGTCCCCAACCAAAAACCGAAAATGTACCCAAGCCCAGGTTCCAATGCGCGCTGAACGCGATGACGGCTAGCGCCAAGATCGTCATTCCCGCGCGCCAATAACTCCAACGCGTTCGCGCCTCTGTTTTTTGAGCAGGCACGGAGCGTACAAGTTCGGCAGGCGCGAGATCAACCGGCGATGAGTGTAATTGCTTTTCCAAATTCCTTGCCCCTGCCTTCACGATTCGATTGCGGACACGCGGTCACGCATGCGCCGCAGCCATTGCAACGCGCCGCATCCACTGACGGACGTTTTTGCGAATCCAATTTGATCGCTTGCTGCAATCCAACACACTTGTCGTAACATTGATGGCACTCGGATAGAGTCCAGGGTAGACAGCGATTCCGATCAATGACGGCAGTTCCTAGTTTGCTCGTATGCGGGTCCACCGGATGCAACGCGCCGGTCGGACACGCGACGCCACAGTCCATACAGAAAACGCACCAACCGGTTATGCCATCAATATACGGTAGCCGTTCGCTGTTTTGGCGAATGGATTGATGCGGACACGCGGAAACACATTTGCCGCACCGCACACATGCCGCGCGAAAAAGTTCGTAGGGCGCGAGTGCGCCGGGTGGTCGGACATCGGCGGACGCGGTTTGGGTGTTCAGGATAAAACCTGAAATACTCAACGCGGTTGCGCCGCCGACGAGCGTGAGAAATTCACGCCGGGTAAATCCGTTAGAGTTCATTCAACGACTGGACCTTTACAAAATAAAAGAGATGCGGGCGGAATTGCCCGCACCTTGTTCTGTGCGAATTATACGCGGCAACCAATTATGTGTCACCACTCTACCGGGTGATTTTCGCAGTGAATTATTCACTTGTTGATGAGTTTGATCTCAACCGCATCGCGCGGGCACACGCCTTGGCACGCGAAACATTTTGTGCAGGTGGACATCTCGGTTGCTTGACTGAGGTTGACGCTCTCCGGGCATTTCTTCATACACGCCAAGCACGGACGACATTTCTCCGAATCCGCTTTTACTTTGACGAACGGATTCAGCGCGCTGATGCGACTGAGTGTCGCGCCGACCGGGCACAGGTCGCGACACCACGAACGTCCGCTGAACCACTCGACGCTGAGTAGCGCGCTGAGCCAACCCAGCGCGGGCAAGATACTGCCACCTCCACCGAGCGCCACCGCGCCGCGACAAATCGAACCGACCGGGCAGATGATGCAAAAAACCGGGTTGTGAAATACCCATGCCAAACCGACCACGCCGGTGATGACGCCGCTCTGCACCCACGCGCGATGTTTCCAACCTTGTTTCGCCATGCGCGGCGAGTGATTGAACAGCCACCGTCCCGGACACAGCCAACCGCAAAACGCGCGCCCGAACAAAATCGTCAGCAAGACACCGGCAAGTCCGGCGAGTGCGAGCGCGGGGATGAACGATTGCGTCGCCGCCATTATTTGCGCGACGCCGAGCGGACACGCAATCGTGACTGGACCCAGACTGAATGACGAGAACGTGCCAATGTTAACATTCGTCGCCGCGCCGAGCGCGATGAGTACGATCGCGCTGACGGTTGTGACAAATCGAAATCTCGACCAGGTATCATGTTGCGCGCGTTTTTTGATTGCTGGACGCGCGATGGCTTGAATCGGTTGCTCAAGTTCGGGGATCATTCGGATTCACTTTCAAGGCGACGGCGCGTCCCGCCCGGATGTTTCCGCCTGAGCGGTCGGGCTGGGGACAAACGTTGACGCACGCGCCGCATCCATTGCAACGCGACTCGTCAACGTACGTGCGTAAATCTTGGTCTATCGTAATCGCTTGCTTGAGGTTCGTACATTTTTCGTAGCAGAGGCGACATCCAGCCGTCAGCCACGCGATACACCGGTTGCGGTCTATCTCTGCCACACCCAGTTTGATCTGTTGCGGATCGGCGGGTAATAACGCGCCGGTCGGGCACGCCTCGACGCAATCCATACACAAATCGCACCAACCGGATAATCCATCAATGTACGGCAGTCCATCCGCGCTTTGCCGAATCGCGTCGTGCGGACACACGGCGGCGCATTTGCCGCAGCGATTACACGCGGCTTGAAAGCGCGCGGCGGGTAGGAGTGCGCCGGGAAGCAACACGCGCGGAAAGGTCGGTTGCGGAACCAGGACGAACGCGGAAAAGCCGAATGCGGCAACGCCGCCGGCTAATTTGAGAAAATCGCGCCGCGACATTTTGAGCGGCTGATTATGATTTGACAACACAATCTCCAGTGAGAGGGGCGTGTAGGGGCGAAGCATTCGCCATACGGTGATTCATCAATCAGGCGCATCGCATTCGATGGACGATTATCCAAGCATCAACATTCTGCGAATGCTTCGCCCCTACGTGCACGCGCGACAATTTCAATTGCCTCATTTCGATTGGCAACCGCGGCATTGCGATGCGGTACAAGTACTGCACGGACTCGCGCCAATCGTTCGGATTGCCCCATCCGATCCGCGACTGAGCGTCGTTACCACCGAGAAAACGCGATGCGCCGCGTCGCTCTGACACGCCGGACAGCGAACGCCGGTCGCGGCGGCATTCCAATCACGCCGCACCTGAAACGGCGATTTGCATTTATCACATTGATATTCGTACGTCGCGAGCATTAGTCCTCCACATACTCGATCCATCCTGCGAAGGTTGCAAAATTCGATTCACGCGGGTTGGCGCCTTCAAACTTTCGCAAGGCAAAGTCAATCCTCCACGATGATCTGCCCGCGCACCCGCGAGTGCATCGGACTGCACACAATCGTGCAGACATAGTTGAAGGTGCCCGATTCCGTCGGCGTGAATACAATCGTCGTCCATTTGCCGGCGTGAATCTCTCCCGCGTTGACGTTGAAATCGCTGATGATAAACCCGTGCGTCACATCCTCGCTTGTCAATTTGATGCACGCCGGTTCCCCTTTTTTCACGCGGATGGGGCTGGGATAGGGATTCCCGTTCTCGTACGTTCGCATGTTGATCGTTTGGCATTCCGCCGTGTTGGCGCGATATGCCTGATACGCAAAGACGCCGGCGGGAGTTCCAAGAAGAACGAGCCAGATTAAGACCGCGCCAATGAGTTCTGCTTTTTTCATGAGGATTCTCCTGCTGGGACGACCTGGGTTTAATAATGCCGTCCGGAATTCCGCGCATCACCGCGAAACTTGGACCACGATGATGCTGCCAAGCCCGTACTCGTTGTCTTGAGCGCGTACAGTTTTCCATCATCCGCGCCAACGTACAACGTGCCGTCGGCGGCAAGTGTGGGTGAAGAAAAAATGTAACGCTCCGCTTCGTACTTCCAAACCATCTGACCTTTCGGATTCACCGCGTACAACGCGCGCGTGTACGCGCCGAAATAAATCGTGCCATCCGCCCCGACCGCGGGCGACGAGATAATCCATTCGCGGAAATTTGTTTTCCACTGCAGAGTCCCATCAGGGTTGAGCGCGTACAGATGCCCATCGAGCGAACCGACGTAGACCGTGCCGTCCGCGCCGAGCGCGGGTGACGCGTACACCTTGTCGTCGGTTTCGTAACGCCAACGCGTTTGCCCGTTCGGGTTGATCGCGTACACCCCGCGATCACTCGACCCGATGTACATCACTCCATCCGCTCCAATCGCGGGCGACGAGTAAATCGGTCCGCGCGTTTCCAATTTCCATTTCACGCTGCCATCTGGATTGAGCGCATAGACCCAGTTATCGCCGGAGCCAAAATAAATCGTGCCATCTTTGCCGATGGACGGACATCCGACGACGAGATCGCCGGTCTTGAATGTCCACTTGATCTTGCCGTCCGGTGTAATCGCGTAGAGTTGCTTGTCGTCGTCACCGATGTAGATCGTGCCATCCGCGCCGAGCGCGGGCGAGGATTCGATTTGTCGTTCCAAGCGCACGCGCCACTTGAGTTGACCGTCGCCGGTCATCGCGTAAAGATAATCGTCGTAAGATGAAAAGTAAACCGTGCCGTCCTCGCCGATTGCCGGCGAACCATGAACCCATGCGCCCGTCGCGAATTTCCATTTGAGTGTGCCGTTCGGATTTAGCGCGTAAAAGAAATTATCGTGCGAGCCAAAGTAAATCGCGCCGTTTGCGCCAATCGCAGGACTGGCGGCAATATCGCGTCCGGTTTTGAACGTCCACAACACCGGTCCCTGGGACGCGCAACCCGCGCTGAACCAGGCGAGCGAACCAAGCGTGATGAGAATTAGTAACCGCTCTACCCTGTCTGTCATTGCGAGGGCGGTTTTCCCTGGCACCGCCCGCCAGGGCAGGTGTGCCTGAAGCAATCCCCAACCCCACCCTAGCCCTCCCCTTAGCAAGGGGAGGGTTGGGAGAGGTAGATTGCTTCGTCGCTTCGTTCCTCGCAATGACATCAGAACAGCTGCGAGAATTGAACGACACATTATTGAGACGCCTCGATGAGTTTACCGCGTTCCATGCGGACAGTCCGATTACCGTACGCGCTCAACTCTGGGTTGTGCGTGACGAGAATGATCGTCATCCCTTGTTGGTTGAAGGCGCGCAACATCTCAAGAATTTCCTTTTCCGTATCCGTATCCAAATCGCCGGTCGGTTCATCGGCGAGCAAGACCGCCGGCTGATTGATCAACGCGCGCGCAATCGCGACGCGCCGCTGTTGCCCGCCGGATAATTGCGCCGCATAGTGATGCGCGCGATCCTCCAACCCGACGAGGCGCAATAGTTCTGGAACGCGTTGAGGTTTACCGGTTCCATTCGCAAATAAAAGTGGAACGCTGATATTTTCTTGCGCGGTCAATGTGGGCAACATACTGGCGAATTGGAAAACGAATCCCATCTTGCGCGCGCGGAATGCGGACAAGGCAACATCGTCGAGCGTTCCCAGGTTTGTGCCGTTGAACATGATCGTGCCCTGGGTCGGCAACGTCAGTCCGCCGATGACACTGAGCAGAGTTGTTTTGCCAACGCCTGAGCGTCCCGTAATGACGAGAAAATCGCCGGACTGGATTTCCAAATTCACGTTGTCGAGCGCGGTGACGATGACGCCACCTTGCCGGTAACGTTTGCTGACGGAATGTAGACTGATTTGCGATTGTGAAATCACGTTGTTCACTTAACTGCCCTGGCGAACTGCTTCATACGGCTCCAAGCGACTGATGCGAAACGCCGGCTGGAACGACGCGATTGCGCCCGACACGATGGCTAACCCCAGCAATCCGCTAATCAACATCGTTGCATCGAACCAGGAAGGAAGCAAAAATGGAATATGCAAACGCTGTTCGAGCAATCCTTGATAACTTAACAAGAGCGCGCCGCTCACACACAATCCGATGACTCCGCCGAGTCCGGTCAGTAGCATCGCTTCGCCGATGATGAGGCGAAGCACGAAGCGCTTGTGCGCGCCCATCGCGCGCAAGAGACCCAGTTCGCGTTGGCGTTCGTTGACGCTAAGAGTGAAAATCAACGCGATGACGATGAGCGCCATGATCCACAAACTGGCGGTGACGACGAAGATGATTTGGAGTAAACCGGAAAATTGTTGATTGACGGCGAAGGTCATTCGCGATGTGGTGATCGCTTGGACATCTGGAATTTTACTTTCGATCAGTTCGGCGACGTTGTTCTGATCCGTTCCCGGCTCCACGCGCACCAAGACAGTCGAGATTTGATTCGGCGCGATGGTTAATGCTTGCTCGGCGCGTTCGGGTGACGCCGCGATCATCTCGCGCAAGCCGTCGAGCGGAACGAAAACAGTGCGATCCAAGCCCATCCCGGTTGCTTCCAACACGGCGACGATTTTGAAAGCAGAGCCGTAAAAGAGCGCGGTCTCACCGGGAAACAACAGGATGCGGTCGCCCACGAGAATTTCGTCGGAACGCAGAGTGTGTCCTTCGAGATGCGACGTGAGCCACGGATAGATCGTAAAATCAGTGCGCGGGTCGAAACTGACGAGAAAAAATTCGCCGACGCAACAACTCGCGTTCGTCAACGTCTTGACGAAAACCTGGGACGAGACGCGTTCCACGCCTGGCAGTTTGGCAACCTGGTCTTGTACGCTTTGGTTCATGTAAAACGTCGTGGGTTGCCCAACGACGAACGCTTCTTGCGCGGAGACGTGTTGCCCGCGCGGCACGACGATCAGATCAGCGCCCAGGCGCGCCAAGCCAACTTGCAAACTGTTCTGCACGCCGCGCATCGTCAGCGTGATCGCAAAGAGCGTGCCAATCGCGATGGCGACCGACAAAACAATGGCGGCGGTGCGATACGGTCGGCGTTTGATATTTTGGATGACGAGATACGGGAGACTCAATCGTTTCATTTGTTCACGGACTTGATGTTATTGGAGGAGCGCAGCGACGAAGCAATCACCCCTCCCTACCCTCCCCTTGGTAAGGGGAGGGCTGGGTGGGGTTCGGCAATACACTATCTTTCTTGTACCTTGACTTGCAAAACTACTTCGCCCGCGTTTTCAAATCGAAGTGTGAGCGCAAAGGTATCGCCGGTCTTGAGCTCCCGTTTGAGGTTGATGAGCATGATGTGCGAACCGCCGGGCTTGAATTCGGTTTTGCTATTGGCGGGAATGACGATGCGTTCCATTTTCATCATTTGCATCACGTCGCCTTGCGCCATCACCGTCTTGTGCAGTTCGACGATCCCGGCGACATCACTTGTCGCGTTGATCAACGCGTCGGGCTGTGCCGCCGGATTTTCGATGACAAAGTACGCCGCGCCGGTGCCGTTCGCCAATGCGGGACGCGCCCAGGGTTCGCTCACCGCGAATTTGCCCGGCGCACACGCCGCCAACGCGAGCAAAATGAATCCCAGGATCAACAAAATTTGTTTCATTGTGATTGCTTTGCTGGCACTATTATTCGCCACAGAACCGCACAGAATCACGCAGAATATTTTCGTGTGGTTCTGCGTGACGCGAAGCGTGTGGCTGAACAGATGTTACACGTACAGTTGGAAGAACACGAACATGACGACGACCATAAAGACGACGACCGGCAAAACGCTCTGGAACGCGAGCTTTTTATCCGCGACGCGTTGCTCGATGATCTTGTACGCGGTCACGATGGACAGCGCCATCCCGATCAACAATATCGGCGTTTGGATGTACGGCACCCATTCCGGAATAAAACGAATCCAGGGTGTGCCCGCCGTGCCGAACAAATTCCACCCCCAGCCGAACGGATCGGACAAGAGCGGGATGGCGTACGAAATATCAATCAGCGCGAACGACACTGTGAACGCGATCCAACCGGTCAAGCCGAGCGGCGCGAGCGCATAACCGTAATCCACAAAGAGTTGTTTGAGCGGCGGCAACGCGCTGGCAGGAGCCGGCTTGGGTTGGACGGGTTTCGTCGCGACCGTCGGTGATGCCACCGCGACCTGGGTCAGTGCAACAGGGCGTTGGACGGGCGCGTCCATCGCTTGGATTGCCATCGCGCGCGAAGCGATTGCCGGTCTGCTGCGACGCGCGAATCCGCGCACGAATTGCGCGATTTGACCCGGCACCGGGGCGAGCGGTTCCAAAATCGCTAGCGACTCTTGGCGCGAGGGGAGGCGCTGGTCTGCCCACGCTTTGCCGAGCCAGACCGCGAGATAGAACAAGCCCGGCACGACGACGAGGTTCGCCGCGAGGAAGAGTACGGTGTAGAACAAGAACCCAGGAATCGTCGCGATGTTCGCCCAGTCCTTGAGCACGCCCCACGAGCCGAGATAAACTGCCGAGTAAACCATCGCGCAGGTGAGCATGATAAAGACGTTGTACACTTCGTCCACGCCGCGTCCTTGCGCGATAAACAAGTCGCTGCCAAAGGGACGCAAGTTCAAGCCGACATTATTTTTCGGGCAGGTCTTGAGACACTCGGTGCACAGACCGCAGTACGCATTGCGTTTTAGATTGCCGGGATATTCCATCCACGGACAACCATAACCGCTTTCGTTTCCGCACACGCAATCTTTTTCGACGTGCTTGCGGCAAAGGTCCGGGTCTTTGACGCGGACTTCGACCGGCGCTGCCATCGAGTAGAGCGCGATGAATCCGCTGACCGGGCAAACGTACCGGCAAAAGATGCGCCGACCGTACACGTACGAGAGAATGATCGCCCCGATAAAAAACGCGAGCAAGACGACGCCGGTTGCCCAGGGTCGCGTCAGGATGATCGCGCTGAACAATGCGACGGCGAGAAACGTCGCGTTCTGCGTCCAGAGATTGCGGAGTTGCTTGGGCCAATTCTTGCGCGCGATGGCGAGCGGTTTCTCGTTTCCTTTTTTGATGAACGCGCGGTGATCAATCCATTCGCCGGGCGCGGGGATCGGACACATTGAGCACCACGAGCGACCGCCCAATGGAATCAGGATCAATTTGAGCGCCGCCCACCACACGATCCACACAAAGATGATGGCGAAATTTGCGTTGCCGACCGGCGTGCCAAAGAACGCCGCCAGCATGATGATGACGAAGAAAAATAAATTCGGTAACATCAACGAGTACTGAAACCAGCGTTGATCCACAAACCAGCGAACGATGCGAAACTTGGTCAGTTCAAAGCGCCACGGTTGTTCGGGCAACATGCCGGGACGACTTTTGCCGACCCACAACAAACCGAGCGTGCCACCGGCGACAATCAGGAGCAGCGGGAATGAGAGCGTGCCCAGCGCGTTCGGTTCGACGATGAGTTCGCCGACCATGAAGGGATGGAGCGGACCGCACACCTGGGTGCAGCGAAAACGAAACTTGCCCGCGCGATCCGCGATAAATTCGACGCTCGATTCTTTTTCTGGGCGCGGCGCGGCGACGAGTTCGACATCGTAATAATCGAGAATCAATCCGTGCGTCACGTCATCCGCCGTCATCGTCAACTTGACGCGATCGCCTTGCTGAACGTGAATGACCGAAGGCGTGTATTCGAATGAACGCGCGCGGATATTGAAAACGCGATTGGAATTTGATTTGGCGACCGAGACGGCAGGGGCGGGGAGAAGGATGAGAATCAGAATGCTGATTGCAATGATCCAGTGCTTTATCTTCATGGCGGCATCACCTCGTTGTGTCCTATCAAGCAACCTCGCTCAATATCTCGGATGTAGGATAAGAGGAGGAAGTCTGTGAGCAGTCCAAGAACAGTCAAAATCAAGTGCCAGTGTGGTACAATCAGTCGAAGGTGCGGGTTGTTACGCCCGCACCTTCTTCTTCATCGGTTAGATCATGCTTTGGTCGGTTTGGTTGTGCGTCCTTGCCACCACACCAGAAAAACGGCAAGCCCGGCTAGAATCAGCGCCGGCACTCCCAACAACGCCAGCATCACCACAGCGGCATTCGGTTCCATTTCTCTCAGGAACGCGTAATAGTTTTGGAGCGCGAGCAATCCTAGCCCGAGCGCGAGCACGGCGAGCAACCATTCGTACCACGTGACGCCGATTTTGTGTGCGCGCGTCCAGGAGACGAGCCACCAACCCACGACGCCAATGATCACACCTGTAACAAGCCACATCATTGTGTAACTCCTCTAGATGTCACTGAGACCCGAAGACGTGTTGATGCCGTAAATCGGCAAGTCGGTGCGTTTCCACCACGCTTCCGGGTTCTTGAAGGGATCGCCCAGTTCCGGATTCGCGGGACCTGGGTTGAGCCAGTCGTCCACCGCCTTGAGCGCGCTGTCAAAGACCGGCGTCGCGGAGACGAGTGCGTTGCGGAATTCGTGGAAGAATGCTTGGTTCTTGGTGCCGAACGGACACGCGGTGAAGCAGAGACCGCAGTTCGTGCCGACCTGCCGCCAATACGCGCGGCACTTGGTCGAATCTTCAAAGAACGCCTTGTGTCCTGGGTTGTTCCACCCGCCACGCGTTTGCCAGGTCGGTTCGGTGTCGAAACTCAACGCCTTGGACGGGCAAAAATCCGCGCACTTTTTGCAGACTTTGCAGAACTGCATGATGCCGGCGTTGATCGGTTTGGTCGGCGCGAGCGGCAGGTCGGTGACCATCTTGAACACGCGCGTGATGGGACCCCATTCGGGTGTGATCAAGCGATTCAAGCGCGACATTTCACCCAAGCCCGCCATCGTGCCGAGCGCGGGCGAGATGCCGAGCGCGTTCGTGCTGGCTTCGCCCAGACCCAGATAACCCAACCCGGCGAGAAAGTACTGCAAGCGCAATTGGATGCTGCGATTTAACGTGTAGGTCAACCCGGTGGTGAGCTGGCACAACACGGTGGGCGCGGCTTTCATCGTCTCTTGCGACATCGGCACGGTCCACACAATCACCCAGCGCGCTTTTTTCGGAATAACGCGTTTCTTGTCGTCCTCGGACGGTTGAGCCACATCCGCGATTTCCATTACTTTCTTGTCCGGGTCTTCGGCGTAGATTAGTTTCTCGGTCGTGCGCGAATCCAATTCCACAAAGCCAACGGTGCCCGCGCCCAGGTGGCGCATTGCCGCCGTCACCATGATCGCCGCATCTTCCGGCGAGCCGGTCCATTTTGCGACGCCGAGTTTGTCTGGCGTGGTCGCGTCTTTGGGTGGCAGAAACCCTTGTGCGCCCGCGCCTTGTCCTGTTGCCACGCCGAGCGCGCGATCCTTGAGCGTATAGCCCGGTTTGTTTTGCCTGAGGAACCGATCCAAGTTTTCGGTTTGCAGTTTGGTCAACCGCTCGTCGCGTTCCTTTCCCACATATTCGGCGAAACTGCCGCGCGTCGTGCGCCACTCGCGAAAGCGTTGCATCTTGTCCCAGTCAATTTCCATCGTGGGTGAGCTGGATGTGTTCACCCAGCTAGGGCGATGCAACTGGGGCGTCTTTTCGTTGTCCCAATCGAAAATGTTGGCGCCGCTAATTGCGGCTGGGGCGAGCGTAACACCAGCGCCGAGCAAACCGAGGTCTTTCAAAAATTCTCGGCGGGTTAAATTCGATGCCATGTCAACCTCCATTGGTTTTTGAAGAGATTTGCTGGCAAGTCGCATGATCCACAATTAGGGGAATCGGCTTGCCAGAACCGTCTCCGCCTGCTGTCTGGTTCACTGAACGACGATCTTCATCCGAATGTCGGGGTGAATCGTGCAACCGGTCGGGTACTCACCTGGCTTGGCGGTCGGCGTCCACAAGCGGCGCGCGGTTTGTCCGGGAACGACGAGAATTTCCTTGATGCCTAAATCTTGGCTGACGACGTTGTGATCCTCTTTTGGATCAGTGTTCTTGACGACAAAGAGTACCTTTTGTCCAGCTTTGACGGTCACGGTCGCCGGGGAAATGTCGGTTGTATTGAAAGACAGATTGACAATTTGCGCGCCGTCAGCGCCGGCAGGGACTGGTTCATCCATGACCACGGCAGGCTTGGAACTGCCGCATGCGACGACCAGCATCGTCACAACTAGAACTGCAACGAGTAGAATCAATTTCCGCATCATAACCTCCATTGGTTTTTCAATTTCCTGATTGCCATGTTGCCCATTGCGTGGTGGGCGATTGTTTTGCGTTCGGTTCTTGTGCTGTGACCACTCCTTTCGATCCGAGGGTAGAGTTACTTGAAACGGTTTGATGAGTACTCGGAGTGACATCCGGCTTTGCCACATCCATACACGAATGGCTCGTGCCCTTTGTGACAGTCCACGCACGGAATTTCACCTTCGTGCGAGGAGTGGGGGTTTGGGCTTACCTTCGCCGTGACCTCCGCCATCGCGGTGTACGTGTTCTTGTGGCAACTCAAGCATGTCTTGGTTTCAGGCGCGCCTTTGGGTGGCATCGCTGTGTGGCAAGCGGTGCACTGCAGCCCTTTCGTGACGTGTTTGCCATCCATGAACTGAGAAACGGGCGCAGTCTTCATAATATCTTCGACTGTCTTGATCGCGCCGGGCTTGGCAACGGGTTTGGTCGCCTCAACTTTAGGCGCGACGGTAGGGGCTGGCGCCGGTTTGGTTTCTGTCGCGAGGACGGTGGGGAGCGGCGGGAGTGGTGTGGCAACGGGCTGGGGTTGACAAGCCATCACACCAAATGACACGAACAGTAGAACGAACATCAAGGATATTGGATTCAGCAGATTTCGTTGGTACATTGGGCGGTTAAAATCTCCTCAGTGAGATTGGACTAACTTAGGTTGTTGGTTAACGTGCATCAATTATTTTTGGCGCGGACGAAGGGAGCGTATTGGTGTTCCGCGAGTGAGATGTGGAGCAGTCGTTTGGCAACCGGGATCAGGTCGGTGGCGAGCCGGTCTTTTCTGACGCAACCACTGACGCCGTAGCGTATGGCGGCGCGCAAGTAGCGCGTGCCCCAATCGTCCGCTAGCAGAATGATTTTACTCGTCGGCGCTCTTTCCAGCGCGAGCAGAATCACCTCGGCAAAACCAATGTCGGGGAGCGGCGCATCTATCAGGATCAAGTCCGGAGTTGTTGTCGCGAGGAGTTGTAACGCTTGGTGAACATTCGACGCGCACCCGACTAACTGCAACCCTTGATCTGCGCGCAATACGTGCTGGATCAAAGCGGTTAACGACTTGTTGTGCTCAATCAGCAACAATTTCGCCACGTAAGTTCCCTGCCGTTAATTTAACTCAATCTGGCGGTGGCATCAATCGGCACAAGTATCTAGTTTTCGAGATGGCAGTACCTAGATTTTCCCTGCGTGCGAGGTCGGTAGCGCGGGGTGGATGGGGAACGCTTCGGCGAGCGTTCCCTGGGGTTTCACGCGTCCAACTCGATCAATCCGCGACTGATGGCGTACTTGACCAGACTGGCGCGATTGTGAATGCCTAGCTTGGTCATGATATTCGCGCGGTGGCACATGACGGTTTTTTTGCTCAGACCAAGTAGTTCGGCAATGTCCTGACTAGAGCGTCCCTCGGCGACGAGTTTGAGGACTTCCTTCTCTCGCTCGGTCAGTACGTCGTCGCTCGTTTCCGAACCGTTGTCGGCGTGTTGGCGATAATTGTCCAACAACATCTTGGTAATGGAAGGCGGCACGAACGACTCGCCCCGGTAAACCGTCCGAATCGCGGTGACCAACTCACCGGCGAACGAACGCTTGAGCACATAACCCATCGCGCCGGCTTGGAGAATTGGCAACACGTACCGCTCGTTATCGTGTTGGCTCAACACGAGAATCTTGGTTTCCGGACGATCCCTGATGATGCGCCGTGTCGCTTCCAAGCCGTCCATACCCGGCATTGCCATATCCATGATCACCACATCGGGTAAATGTTCGCGCACCGCCGTGAGCGCCTGGCGTCCGTCGGATGCTTCGGCGACCACCTGAACATCTTCACACAGACTGAGCAGTGCCTTCAGTCCTTCTCGCAACATCGCGTGATCGTCCACCAACAACACTCGGATCTTTGCCATTCCCATTCGTTCCTTTCAGCGGAATCTTGGCGGTCACTTTCGTGCCCTCTTCAATCTTGGATTCGATGCTAACGATTCCGCCAAAGAGAGCGGCGCGTTCTTTCATTCCCAGGAGACCAAAGGTGGCATTCCCTTTTCCGGGGGATAGCGCGGTTGCCGGATCGAAACCACAACCGTCGTCTTCCACTTCGAGCGTAACGGCATCGTCCGCAAATTCCAGACTGATGCTAACCGCTTCTGCGCCAGCGTGGCGCACGATATTGTTGATGGCTTCTTGCGCGAGTCGAAAGACGACGGTCTCGACTTCGGACGGCAAGCGTTTTTCGACGCCCGCGGTCTCAAAGCCGACCTGAATGCCATGCACTTTGAGGCGCGTTTCCGCGTACCAATCTATCGCTTGCACCAATCCCAGGTCGTCCAGGATCGCGGGGCGCAAGTCGTGGATGATGCGCTGAATTTCGCGCAGCATCGCGGTCGCCATCGCCTTGATCGGATTCAGCCGCGCTTTCATCACGTCCACCGACTCCGCCGGCGCGGTCGTGGCGGTCTCCAATCCGACGACGAGCGCGGTCAACGCCTGGCTCGTTTCGTCATGCAGTTCGCGCGCCAACCCGCGGCGCTCTTCTTCTTGCGCGACGACCAGTTTGCGTAACAACTCGCGGCGACTTTGCTCGGCTTGTTCCAACTCTTGCGTGCGCGATTCCACGCGTTGTTCGAGTTCCGAATTCCATCCCTGGATCTCGTCCAGGGATTTTTTCAGCCGCTCGCGCATAGTGTCCAGCGACGCTCCCAGGATGCTCACCTCGCCGCCGCCGACGCGCGGAATCGGTCGCGCCAAGTCATCCGCCGCGATGTGTTGCGAGGCGGCGATCAACGTTTGGACCGGCTTGACCACGCTGCGCGTCAAGAGCCACGCGACGATGAGGGTGATGAAAAACGCGACGCCGCCGAACAAGGACAGATTATGCTCCAACTCTTTGGTGTACGCGAACGCCTCGCGTTCATCTTGTTGGACGACGATACCCCACGGCGCGGTGGTGAGCGCGGCAAACGCCATCACGCCGTTTTGTCTTTTCTGAGTTGCCGATGTGGTGTGACAATCGTGGCATTGCCCGACCACCGTGCCGCGATCACGAATCAAACTGGCAAAGCGATCACCATAGCGGCAGTTCTGCCACGATTGTTCCTCCGATGTGCTGGCGAGCGGAAAACCTTCTTCATCTACGATCTCGGCGTAGCCCTGTTTGCCCAGCCCTAACGGTCCGAGGAGATGACTGATGCTGGGATGCTTGAGATTGACCGCGGCGATGATGACGCCATTCGTTGTGCCATTGTTTTTTGAAGTGGAAACCAAAATCGCCGCGGTGGATTCTACCTTTTCCGGCGCGAAATAACCGGACACGACCGGCTGACCGGTCTTGAGCACTTTTTGGGCGTAGCGATTCGAAGCCACATTCGCGCCGACCAGTTCCGGCATCAACGGTTCGGATAGAATCACATTCCCTTCGCGATCGGTTACCGCGACGTACTGTACGAAATCGCCGAGGTGTTGCGCGAAGGTATGGAGAATTGGCGCGAGCGTTTCTGGATTGTCGCGATTGGGGTCGAACGGGGATTCATCCCGCACGGTTTGGAGCGAGGTGATTTTTTGTTGCAGCAAATCGTCCACGCGGCTGGCGGTGATCTGCGCGAGAAGCATCCGTTCTTGCAACGCGCGATCAGTACTTTCGCGCACGGCTTCCAAACTCAGAAACGCAAATCCGCCGAACATCAAGAGCAAGCCAATCGAAACGAGCAGGATGACACGCGCCATCAGCGTGAACGTAAAATTGAATCGTTTCATCAAGCGTCCTTTACGCGTGAATGCCTCCAAAGGCGCGATACACACTTTGGAGGCACTCGTCAGCGGGACTGTCATGGCGGATGCCCAACGCGGCATCGAACCGGCATGACCAAGCCTATCAGAATCAGGTCTAAATCGAGTCCAATTTCAGTCTGGTTTCTATCCTAAATCGCGCGTGCTGAAACCGAACAAATCAATTTGGGACGCGGATAAACGCGGATGCATGCGGATGAGAATTTCATGGGTACTGCTCAGCCCATCATCGCTTGCACGCACGAGCGAGCAAATTTATCCGCGAATAACGCGAATAACGCGATTGAAAAGAAAAAATTAGCGAAGATTCGCGTGATTCGCGGATAATGGCACGATGGCTGAGTAGTTATATTTCATCTGCGTTTGTCTGCGTTTGTCCGCGTCCAAACCTCTTTGTCTTCGCGCAATCGCCGCGCCCAATCCTGCAACGCGCCGCGTCCGCTGTCTTTCAGGCGCGCCTCCGCGCGGGCAAGCGCTTCTTCGAACGCGGCGCGTTCGCCGCGTTCCGCGTACACTTCCGCAAGCCACAGTTCGATTTTCGCTTGGAGGTGCGGCGCGTTGAGCCGCGCTGCCGCATCGCGCGCTTCTTCGAGTGCGATCAGTGCGGCGTCCAAATCGCCGCGCCCGCGCGCGACGAGCGCGAGATTCGCGCGATAACTGGCGGCTTGCTCGTGATTGCCGAGCGATTCCGTGATGACCAGCCCGCGTCGAAAATCATCTTCGGCGTCCTGCCATCTTTTTTCCGCGAGTGCGATCTCGCCGCGCGTGCTGTGCAAGTACTGCAACGCCACGCGCAACGCGCGCGCCTCGGCGGGCGCGAATCCTTGCGCGACGTGCTCGCGCGCGGTATCGAGTTCACCCAAGAGCAATGCGTGGTACGCCAGGTTGTTGTGTCCCAGGATTTCTTGATAATCGTTTCCCGCCGCGCGCGCAAACGTGATGGATTGCGTGTACGCGTCGAGCGCGCCGCGCAAGTTGCCGCGTTCCGCGCGCTGGTTACCCAAGGCAAATTGACCGCGCGCGGCGATCTCTGGCAGGTTGTGCTCTTGCGCGTGGCGCGTGGCTTCGAGCAAATGATTTTCTATTTCGTTAGTCTGCAAGGTATTCCCGGTTGGACCCGTGCCGAGCATCAAGTGCGCCATCGCGTGCGCGAGCGGATCATCGTCCGTGTCCATGTACTTGAGCGCGCGTTCGAGCGCCTGTTGCCCTTCGGCGAATTGTCCGGCTGGAAAATACGTTTCTGCGATATTGACTTGCGCGCGCGCCGCGCCGCGCAGATTGCCCGCGCGTTCGTACTCGCGTTTCGCCACCTCGAACGACGCGCGCGCCGCCGCGAGTTCGCCCTGGCGTTGCAACACGCGTCCCAGTCCTAGCTGTCGTTCGGGGGTCGGTTCGTTCGCAAGCGCCTGCCGATAAAATTGCGCGGCTTGGTCCGGCGCGCCGAGCGCGAGCGCGTGCTCCGCCGCGATTTCGGCAAAGCGCGCGGCGCGCGGCGGATCGTTCGCTTCGGTGTAATGCGCGGCGAGGCGTCCCGCGACCGGTTGCACGCGCGCGCCGTACACACTGGCGAGCGTTTCTGCCGCGCGGCGATGTAGAAACGCACGGCGCGCGCGGTGGATGCCCTCGCGTGTGATCGCGGCGACGAGCGGATGCGCGAACTCGTACTGATTCTGTCGCTCGACGAGAATGTTCGCATTCAACAACACATCCAACGCTTGAAGCGTTTCTTCTTCATCGCGACCGCTCGTGCGGCGCAACATTGCGAGATCGAAATCCGATTCGAGCACGGCGGCGGCTTGCGCGATTTGTTGCGCCGCGTCCGGCAATGCGGCGAGCCGCGCGCGCACCAGTTCGCCGAGCGCCGGTGGAATATCGTTCGGCGCGGCGCGCAAGAGCTCGATCAAAAAGTACGGATTGCCCGCGCTCTGGGTTTGCGCGCGTTCTATCGACCCAGGATCGCCGCCGAGCAGCGCGGTGAGCGCGGCGCATTCCGCGGGCGTCAAACGCGCGAGCGCGAGCCGGCGCGCAATGCCTTCGCGCGCCCAACGCGCGACGACGTGCGAGAGCGCGGCGGGCGCGTCCTCGGGACGATACGCGATGACGAGCAACAGCGGTTGATCGGCAAGACGATGCGTGAGAAAGCCAAGCCAGTCGAGCGAGGCGCGGTCTGCCCAATGCGCGTCGTCCACAAACATCACGAGCGGTTGCTTGAGCGCGAGCAACAGTTGCGCTAGTGCTTCGAACAATCGGAGGCACTCTTCTTCGGGTGAAAGCGGAGTGGACGTAGGCAATGATGGCAAGTTCGCGCGAATGCCGGGCAACAAGCGCGCGGCTTCGGCAAGCCAGGTCGGCGCGACGGGCGATGCGGGTGTGAACAATCTGCGCGCGAGATCGGCGCGATCAAACAGGCGCGTCAATGGCGCAAACGGCAGCGACTGGGTCGAATCGAGACAGCGCGTTTCGAGAACGAGCGCGTTGCCCGCGGAGGTGCTCGACCATTCTTGCCACAAGCGCGATTTGCCAATGCCCAACTCGCCGACAATGATTGCGACGCGTGTGTGTCCGCTTTGAACAAGATTCCATTCATCGGAGAGTGTGTCCATCTCAACGCGCCGACCGACGAGTGGAGTGTGCAACGGCGCGGCGCGCGATATGCGCGCGCGGGGGCTGGGCTGAGGCGGCTCGCTCGCGCGAATAGTCCCGGCAACAATCGCGTCGCGCAGCGCGTCGGTTTCTGGCAACGGCGCGACGCCCAGTTCGCGTTCGAGCGCGGCTCGCAACGCGTCATACTCGCGCAGCGCCTCCGCGCGCTCGCCGAGTTGCGCGTGCGCGTGCATCAACGCGCGATACATCGGCTCTTGTAAATTATCGTGGGCGAGCGCGCGGCGCGCAGTCGTGATGACCTCGCGCCAATCCGCGCGTGCGCGTTGTTGTTCGACGAGCGCGGCGAGCAAACGCAAATGTGCTTGCGCCAAACGTTCACGGATGCCAGTCAACCACAATTCAAATTCCGGCGCGTCGCTCAACGCGATGCCGTCGAGAAATTCGCCGCGATAAAGCGCAATAGCGGATGGCGAAAGGCGAATGGTAGATGACACATCTGCTATCTGCGATTTGCCATCTGCGATTTGCCATTCGCTATCCGCTATCCGCTCCATCTCGCGCGCGTCCACCCACACGGATTCACCGAGCGAGAGGTGATCGTCGTCAGCGCGGATAACGTCCTCGCCGAGTGCTTTGCGAATGCTCCACAACGCGTTACGTAGATTTTTGCGCGCGGCGTCGTCTGCGCTTTCCGCCCACAACATTCCCAGGATGCGCTCGCGCGCGAGCGGCTCGCGTTGCATCGCGAGCAAGGCGAGCAGCGCGATGGATTTGACCGACGTGATGTCGGCGGGTACGTCATCGAGTTCGAGTTTCGGCGTTCCAAGAAAATACAATCGCGTAATGGGCATGATCGAATTATAGCGGATTGCCACGCGCCTGTCGAGTCGCTACGCGTGAACAAAAAGTGAGCAGTTTCCGGACTGGCAAAGCGACGCGTTTGAGTGTAAACTATGCGCAAGAGACCGACACGATCTCAGATACCGCGTTCGAGGGAGGCGAGAATGTACGTAAGTATGATTCACTTGCGATTGTCCAGTCATCGGATCGGCGAAGCAACGCGTGTGTGGCGCGAATCGGTTTTACCGGAATTGCAGGAGCAACCGGGCTGGAAGGATGCGTCGTTCGCAGTGAATCACGCGGCGGATGAGGTGCGCGTATTTACGCTGTGGGAAACCGAAGCGCAAGCGCGCCGCTTCGAACCATGTTCGTGCTTTCGGGAGCTGGCGAAATTGATCGCGCTGAGTTGTGGCAACGGAGAACGCGCCATCTATCGCGCGGGAGACGAGCCGGCGATCCTGGAGAAATTGAAACCGTTCCTCAGTCTGAATTGAAAAATTTGGGGCGACCGAGCAGGTCGCCCCTTTTGATTGGCGCGGAACGGCGTCCGCGCCCTACGTAGGATCACTGACTGGGTAGGGAACGCTCGCCGGAGCGTTCTCATACGCGATTACGCTTTCACGTACTTGTCGAACCACGCGAGCATCTTTGCCCACGCATCTTTAGCGGCGTTCGCGTTGTAACTTGCGCCGGTATCGTTGTTGAACGCGTGCCCCGCCCCGTCGTAAATGATCTTCTCGAACGTCTTGTTTGCCTTCTTCAACGCGTCCTCGACGGCTGGGATGCCCGCATTGATGCGCGTATCCGTGCCGCCATACATGGCGAGAACCGCGGCTTTGATGTTGGGGATGTCTTCGAGCGGCGGGTTCGGTCCATAGTATGGAACCGCCGCGCGCAATTCCGGCATCTGGGTCGCACAGCGCCATGTGATGCCGCCGCCGAAGCAAAAGCCGGTCATTCCCACTTTATCTTTTGCGACGAAGGTTTGCGCTTGCATGTACTTGAGACCCGCTTGGAAGTCTTCGACGAACTGGGTTGGTGGCGCATTGCCCAACACGCCTGGCACATTCGCACCGACTTTTTCCGTGCCGCCATCACGCGAAAGCAAATCCACCGCGAGCGCAGCATAACCGGCTTTGGCAAAGCGGCGCGCGACGTCTTTGATGTGCTCGAGCAAGCCGCGATTTTCGTGGCACACGAGAACGATGGGGAAAGGTCCGTTGCCCTTTGGCTTGGCGAGGTACGCCGCAATCTTGAACGTCTTGCTGTCGTACTCGACCATCCTGGCTTCGATGTCTGGGTCGTTCGGATTGATGGTTACCGGATTTCCGGTTGGCGCAGGCGTTGCCGCGCTTGTCGCGGCGCGAGTCGCCGTCGCGGTAGGCGGCATCGCGGTGGGTGGCATCGCCGTAGGTGCTGTCGTGGGAGGTGGCATCGCGGTGGGCGGCATCGCGGTAGGTGCCGTCGTGGGGGGCGGCATCGCGGTCGGCGGCATCGCGGTCGGTGGCACCGCAGTCGGTGCAGGCGCGCACGCGGCAAGGAAATTCGTCGCGAACGCGGCGCTGCCAAAAATCGCGGCGAGTTTTTTAATCGCGTCGCGGCGCGTGATGTGCCCTTCTTGATAGTCCTCGACGAATTCGGTCACGAGATAGTTACGCAAACTATCGTCGCCGCCGGTCGTGGGACTGGGGGGAATGGGGGGCGTCTGGCTACTCATTCTTGTCCTCCTTCTCTCCTGGGTTTTATTTTGGTGCGCATCAATTGCGCCTGAAAAGCTCGATGGCAGATGATGTCAGAAGGTCTCGAAAAAACTGGGTGTCGTAAGAACATCCAGGATTATAGCAAATTCGTTTTGGATCGCCGTAAGAAAGTTGTTAGACTTCGAGTCCTGCTGTGTCAAATCGTCACTCGATTTGTTCTAACATTGCACGGACGAATTCGATCTCGTCGGCGTATATCGTGTGTCTCACGTCGGAGTAAAACCGCGTGGTCACATTCCCGCCGCGCGCGCGCAAAGTGCGTTCGGTTGCGAGGACGCGTTCTTTAGGAATGTGAATATCGTCCTCGCCGCATCCCAGGAAAACCTGGGTCTGGTCGAGCGTGCCGGTGGTAGGGCGCGTGACGCCATCCGGTCCGATCAGCGCACCGGAAAGTGCGACGACGCCGCCGTATCGCCGCGCGTGACGCGCCGCAAATTCAGCCACGAGGCACGCGCCTTGAGAAAATCCGGCGAGTACGGTTCGTTCGGCGGGAATGCCGGACGCGGCGATGCGCGCCAACAGGTCTCCGATCACCGCGAGCGCCGACGATAGCCACGGTTCGTTTTTTTCGATGGGTTCGAAAAAGCGAAACGGATACCAGGTCTGGTTTGCCGCTTGCGGCGCGAGATAGGCAACATCAGCACGCGCGAATTCGTCTCCAAGCGTGAGAATGTCTTGCGCCGACGCGCCGCGCCCGTGCATGAGAATCATCGCGATGCGCGCGCGGTCGAGCGGTGCGCCGGTGATGAAAACCGGTTCGTCTCGATGAAGCGAGGGACTCATGCCGGTTCCAACGCGTCGGCGGCGAGCGGTTGCAGATTCGCTTCGATGTCGGCGCGATGTTCCTCAAGCCAGGGAGGGAGCCGGAGATGCGTACCCAGTTCGCTCGCGTCCTCATCCACCGCAAAACCCGGACCGGCCGTCGCTAATTCGACGATGTGCCCGTCGGGATCGCGCGTGTAAATGCTTTTGAAGTAAACGCGATCCATCACGGGTGACACACCCAGTCCCGCGCGTACGAGTTTCTCGCGCCATTCGAGTTGGCTGTTGTCGTCCGACACCGCGAGCGCAAAATGATGCGTTTGACCAGTCCCCAGTCGCGCATGTGGTTCGCTGCGTGGGTCGCGTTCAAAGTACGTGATGAGTGTGCCGGGTTTGCCATCGCCAGCGCCCCAGTACCAGTGCGCCGATGTCGGGTCGTCGAAGTTAGACGTCATCTTGACACGCCGCATGCCGAGCAAGTCGCCATAGAACGCGTGTGTCCGGTGAATGTCCGAACCAATCGCGGTGATGTGGTGCATTCCCGCCGCGAGCGCCATCTCTGGTGTGATGTGTGGGACCGGTGCGTGCCACGTTTCCGCGCGAATGCGCGCTTCATCGCGATTGCGAACGATCATCGCGCGCGGCGGCTCGCGATATGCCTCGCCGATCCGAGCCGGCGCTTCGTCAATCGTCCAGCCCGGACCGCGCGTCGCGATTTCGAGAATCACGCCGTCGGGATCGCGAAAATAGATCGAGTGGAAATAGTGCCGGTCGAGCGGACCTTCGACCGCGATGCCGAGATCGGTAAGGCGGCGTTTCCATTTGAGCAAGCCCGCGTTGTCCGCGACCTGGAGCGCCAAGTGATGCGTGCCGCCGATGCCTGGATAGCCGCGCGGCGCGTCGCGCCATTCGAAAAATGTAATGGCGCTCCCAGGACGACCCAGTTCATCGCCAAAGTACAGATGATAACTGGCGGGATCGTCAAAGTTGACGGTCCTTTTGACCAAGCGTTGTCCCAACACACGCGTGTAAAAATCAACTGTGCGTTGAGCGTTGGACGAAACCAATGTAATATGGTGGAGACCAAGAACAGTCATCAAATCCTCCGCGAAACCAGAGCAAATTCCATTGTAACTACTTTGACAATGTCAGATTAGACAAGCGTTCTAAATTGGACAATTGTAGCGAGTTGTGGCATTGATTAGAGAATGACGCTACTTCACTCTCGACCAATCTGTTCAATCCCGATCGCTGGGGTGTGCCCAGTGATGCGGTG
>JACRBM010000012.1 GCA_016219275.1 Chloroflexota bacterium | reverse complement strand
TGAAATCGTTGTACAAAAAGCAAAGAATTTTGGGACGCGGATTCACGCGGATTTTCGCGGATAAGAAAAATATCCGCGTTCATCCGCGTTCATCCGCGTCCAATAATTTGTTTGGTTTCGGCTTGTCCGAGTTAGGAATCTCGCGAAAAACCTTGCGAAGGTTGCAGGAAAACGCCTTTCCGATTGATGCGGCTTGCGCGTGCAAACCATTTTGGATGTGTCGGCTAAACCTTCGCAAGGATGTCTGCGAGTTCGCCGCGCATTTCTCAGCATTTACTCAGGATTCGTTCAACACACTCTCAGCAAGTTGTGCTATACTTGACCGGCAATAAACTGGTAGGATACCGCATGGCAACCGTGCTCGTAGTAGACGACGATCAAAAACTCTTGAATATGTTGCGGCGCACTCTGGCGTATGAAGGATTCAATGTTATCACCGCCGACGACGGAAATGCCGCGCTCGCCCAAGTGCAAGCGCATCGTCCCGACGTGATGGTGCTCGATTGGTTGATGCCAGGTCTGGACGGCATCGGCGTAATGAAACACCTGCGCGCGACCGAAAACAAGACGTTGATCTTGATGCTCACCGCGCGCGACGCGGTCGAAGATCGCGTGCAAGGGTTGGAAAGCGGTGCGGACGATTATCTCGCCAAGCCCTTTGCGCCCGCCGAATTGTTGGCGCGCGTGCGCGCGCTCTTGCGCCGTCCCGCGGCAATCGGCAAGGACGCGCCATTACTGTATTCCGACCTGTATCTCAATCCGATCACGCGCGAAACGCGGCGCGGCGAGCGCGCCTTTGAATTGACCTCCAAAGAGTTTGATCTCTTGCAGTACTTGATGCAACATCCACGCCAAGTTCTGCGTCGCGAACAAATTCTGCAAGAAGTGTGGGGGTATGATTCCGGAGATGACAACGTACTCGAAGTGTACGTCGGCTACTTGCGAAAAAAAATCGAAGCCGGCGGACAACCGCGTTTGATTCAAACCGTGCGCGCGGTCGGTTACGTTTTACGCGAAGAATAAGTTAGTTCGATCAAAGATGTCTATTCGTTTACGTTTGACCTTGCTGTACAGCGCGATCCTCGCGGTCACGCTGATCATCTTTAGCGCCGCGCTCTACGTCACGCAAGCGCGCGTCACCTTCGACGCGATCAAAACCACGCTCGCGCGCCAAGCCGACGCGCTGGCGAGCGGCGAGCGGCGTTTCCCGCGCTTTTCCGAAGGACCGCCCCTCCCCACGACCTTGCCCGGCAGATGGACCCAGACGCGGAATGCGGATGGCTCGGTCAGCGCGCGCACGGCAGACCTTGCCGATACGACCTTGCCGTTGAGTGATACCGGCTTGGGTGACCTCCAAAAAGGTTTGCCCTGGGTCGAGGTCGCCGAAGTGGAAGATGAACCGCTCCTGATTTACAGCCAACCGGTGCTGCAACAAAATCGCGTAGCGCGAATCATCCAAGTGGCGACGCCGATCTCGGAACGCACGCAATCGTTGGGCACGCTGCGCCTCATTCTGATCGTGGGCAGCAGTCTCGCGATTGTTGCCGCATTCATCGTGGGCTGGGTGCTTGCCGGTATGGTGCTCCGACCGATTCATCAAATCGCGCACACCGCGCAAGCCATCGGCAGCGAACGCAATTTCAGCCGCCGCGTCGAACACACCGGACCCAACGATGAGGTCGGTCAGCTGGCGACGACGTTCAACGCGATGTTGACCGAACTCGAGTCCGCGTATCGCCAGGTCGAACAAGCGTTGGACACACAACGCCGCTTTGTCGGTGACGCGTCGCACGAACTTCGCACGCCGCTTACGACGATTCGCGGGAACATCGAATTACTGCGCAACAATCCGCCGATGGATCCGAAAGAGCGCGTGGATGTGTTGGCGGACACGAAGGATGAAGTCGAGCGATTGATTCGCCTCGTCAACCAATTACTCGCGCTCGCGCGCGCGGACGCCGGGCGACCGGTGCGGCGCGAGCCGGTGCCGCTCAAGCCCTTGCTCGACGATGTGTATCGCCAAGCCAAACTCCTCGCGCCGCACCGCACGATTGACTATGCCGCGTCGCTCGACGCGAATGTGCTCGCTGATCGTGATGTCCTCAAGCAAGTGTTGCTGATCTTGCTCGACAACGCGCGCGTCCACACGCCGGCGAGCGCTACCATCGGCATCCAGGTCGCGCGCGTCGGCGACCACATCGCCATCAATATTCGCGATACGGGACCGGGCATCGCGCCGAATTTGCTCCCGCACATCTTCGAGCGCTTTTACCGCGGCGATGTCTCGCGCAGCGGTGGCGGCGCTGGACTCGGCTTATCCATCGCGCAAGAACTGATTCACGCGCAACACGGCACGCTGACGGTCGAGAGTCACATCGGCAAAGGCAGTGTGTTCACCGTGACGCTTCAGAGCGCGCCCTAGATTCCTTCGCGTCAGCCCTCTTTTGATTTCTCCGTACAAAAAAGAAAACTCAGGGGGAGGAGGATCCCTGAGTTTTCTACGGCACTGCGCCCACAGCGCCATCTGTTTTCACTCGCATTGTAGCGCGCTTGTCGCTCGGCGTCTGTAGTACCTTGTTGCCAACCGCGCGGTACCACGCGCGCCGCGCAGGCGTACTTGAAGTGAAAAGCGATTCAGCGTAGAATGTAGTCACTTGATCCAACGCATAACCGGAGGATTCGTGTCTACATCACTGCGCGCGTATCTCGACTTTGCCACCGAAACCGCGTACCTCGCCGGGCGACTCACGCTCGGCTATTTTCAAACTGGAGTCCTGCCCGATTTCAAAGCGGATGACACACCGGTGACCGTCGCCGATCGCAAATCGGAAGAGTTGATTCGCGCGCGCATCGAAAAACAATTTCCGCAGCACGCGATTGTCGGCGAAGAATTCGGCGCAACGGAAACGACGACCGCGACGCATCGCTGGTTCGTTGATCCGATTGACGGCACGAAAGCGTTCACGCGCGGCGTGCCGTTGTACGGCGTCCTCATCGGATTGGAAATCGAAGGCAAGGTTGAGGTCGGGGTCGCGTACTTTCCGGCGATGAACGAGATGCTTGCGGCGGCGACGGGCGAAGGATGCTGGTGGAACAGTCGCCGTGCGCGCGTCTCGCCGATGACCGATCTTTCACGCGCGTATGTCGCGCACTCGGACATGGCGAGTTTCGACAAGTATCACCGCGCGGCGGAGTGGCAACGCATCCAAGCCGCGACGTACTTTCACGCCGGGTGGAGCGACGCGTACGGTTACCTCTGTGTGGCAACCGGGCGCGCCGAGTTGATGCTCGATCCGATCATGAGTGTGTGGGACTGTGGACCGTTCCCGCCGATCTTGCAAGAAGCCGGCGGCTATTTTGGCGATTGGCGCGGCAATGTGACAATTCACGGCAACGAAGCGTTAGCGACGACCCAGGTTTTACTGCCGGATGTGTTGAAGGTGATCAATCGCGATTGAGAAGGAAGAACAAATGAACAAACAGGAGATTCTTCAAACGCAAAGAAATTTACGCCCGCAATTTAACTTAGCGAGATTCAAAACATTTCATACTGTGCTATAATGGCAAAGTAGGCTCGGTATAGATGGAGAGACAGGATGCTCAAGCGCAAGACCAAGACACGCGTCGCCAAAGACAAGCAACTGGGTTTGTTCTATTCGCAAGAAACGAAAACAAGAGAATCTGACATACCCCCTTCAAAGAAACGCGTCCAAGGCGGTATCGCCACCTCCCAAATTTTGCAATCCGCACACATCGGTACAAACGCAGATCTTTTTCCAAAGATTCTAGAACTGCATGTCCCACATGGCGCAGTGGTGGCAGACATCACATATGGTCTGGGTGTTTTTTGGCGTAATGTCCCAAAAGAGAAATATGTGCTGAAAGCCACGGATCTCAAAACTGGTGTGGATTTTCGTCAACTGCCTTATCCAGATCGTTCGATTGATTGCGTAGTGCTTGATCCGCCATACATGGAAGGATTATTGCGTCGAACGAAAGAACATCTAGGCGGGGTTGGAACTTATCATAGTTTTCGCAATGCGTACTCTGATGGAAACGGCAGTGACAACGGACCAAAATGGCACGCCGCCGTTCTCGATTTGTATTTCAAGGGGGGGAGAGAAGCATATCGCATTTTGCGCCGGGAGGGGATATTCATCGTCAAGTGCCAAGATGAAGTCAGCGCCGGAAAACAACACTTGACGCATGTAGAACTCATCAATGAGTATGCCAAGTTGGGTTTTTACGCCAAAGACCTATTTGTTCTAGTGCGTCCCAATAACGCTAGCGTAAGCCGCATACTAAAACAAGTTCACGCGCGCAAAAACCATTCCTATTTCCTCGTCTTCGTAAAACGTTAGGCTTGCTTTTCCGCAACTAGCCGGTCTAGCAACGTGAAAGGATTGTTCACAAAGGGCGGTTCGACTGGAAGAGTAATCTTCATTGAAGTTGCCAGTAGGTGCTTTCTCTGTGCCAATGTGTATTTGGAGTTTTCGGTACGGGGCAAATCTCGATTGAGCGCAAACGCGAATTCCCACGCGTGTCGAAAAGCATAGAGATTTACTGCGATAAGATCAAATCCACCGACCAACAAACAAGTCGTTTCAACTTTTCTGCCATTCGGTAATACAACCATTCGACGATCACTTGCATCACACTGGAATGCGCCACGGTAATCATCACCTTCTTGGCGGACTGAATTTGTCTGCAATGATTTAACCTCAATCGTAAACTCACATCCTTGATAAGTTATCGCCAAGTCGTTCTTGTGTCTGCGATCATGATCATCAAATTTGTGGACATTCTCGACACGTCCATCAGAGAACCATATTTTGCGAAGTTTGAATTCACCAATATATCCAATTAAGAATCCTTGCAAACTTGGATTGCTGTTTACCACTTCTGTAAGTTCGTCTAGAGAGATATCCCAACGGTCAAGAATTGTAGGCACCTTGGCTCCTTTACATGTCTTTGAACAATTCATCAAGCGAAATTCCCAACCCCTGCGCCAATGCCGCGATATTTCGAAGCGAAACGTTCCGCACGCCACGTTCAATTCCACTAATATATGTCCGATCCAAATTGCAGATTTCAGCGAATTTTTCTTGAGACCAGCTGCGCTTTTGTCGCAACAATCGAACGCGTTCTCCGAACCGCTGAATGACAGAGATTTGTTTTGGCATAACCTTATCATACTAGTTTGTGGTTTATGAATCTACGGACGATAAGTCACATCCAAGGAGTTTTCCAATGACCTACCTTGACCGTGCACACCAATTGAAAGACAAACTCACCGCGATTCGACGCGACTTGCACCAACATCCCGAACTCGCGTTTCAAGAAGTTCGCACCGCGCAACGCGTGACCCAGGTTTTGCACGACCTGGGCATCGAGTACTCGACCGGCATCGCGAAAACCGGCGTCGTCGCGTACATCGGCGATGGCAGCCATCCGCGTTTCGCGTTGCGCGCCGATATGGACGCCTTGCCGATTCTCGAAGCGAACGACGTGGAGTACAAATCGCAAAACGCCGGCGTGATGCACGCGTGCGGACACGATGGACACGTCGCGTGTTTGCTCGGCGCGGCGATGATTCTTAGCGAAGATTTCAAACAGGGCAAACTCAAAGGCACGGTCAAGTTGCTCTTTCAACCGGCGGAAGAGAACGCCGATGCGGAAGGTAAGAGCGGCGGTCAACGCATGGTCGAGGAAGGCGCGCTGAACGATGTGGACGCGGTGGTCGGCTTGCACGTCGCGAGCGATTTGCCGAGCGGCATGGTCTACGTGCGTCCCGGTCCATTCATGGCAGCGGTGGACACGTTCGAAGCCGAGATCATCGGGCACGGCGGGCACGGTGCGTACCCGCACACGACGATTGATCCGATCTGGCTCGCGACCCAGATCATCAACGCGATTCACGGCATCGTCTCGCGGCGCATTGATCCGATCAAGCAAGGCGTCATCTCCGTGACGATGATTCACGCGGGCACCGCGACGAACATCATTCCACCCTCAGTCAAAATTGCCGGCACGATTCGCAGTTTCGAAGACAAGGTGCGCCAACGTTTGCACGACGATTTGGAAAAATCGTTCGCCATTGCCCGCGCGTTCGACGGGGATTACTCGCTCAAGATCACGCCGCAATATCCGACCACGGTCAACGATCCGGCGATGGCGGAATTCGTGCGCGCAATGGCAACCGACTTGGTCGGCAAAGATCGCGTGAAGGAAGCCGAGATGCAGATGGGCGCGGAAGATTTCAGTTATATGACGCGCGCCAAGCCCGGCGCCTTCTTCAACATTGGCGCGAAAATGGACGCACGCAGTCGCCCGCATCACAATCCCGTGTTCGACATTGACGAAGGCGCGTTGCCCATCGGCGCGGCATTGCTTGCCGAATCGGCGCGACGGTTTTTGACGCGCTAACCCAACTCAGACAAACCAAAACCGAACCGGGCAATTCAGGACGCGGACGCTTCGCGCGCGGATTCACGCGGATATTTTTTCTGATCGGTGAAAATCCGCGCGCGAAGCGTCCGCGTCCTAAAATCTTTGCTTTCTGTCCGACTTGCTTTGGGGCTGGAGTTTTTTGCGCTTGACCTGCTCCCACTGCTTGCGTAGAATAAACGGCGACCTGGGGAAACTATGTCATCGCGATGGATAGACGAAGAAGGCGGCGTTGCCACCGAACAGGAAACGCGTCAGAAAATTGACGAGCCGCCCCGTTATCGTGTGTTGTTGCACAACGACAATTATACGACGATGGATTTTGTCGTAAAGGTGCTGATGCTAGTCTTTCGCAAATCGGTGCCCGACGCCACGCGCATTATGCTCGACGTGCATTACAAAGGCATCGGCGTCGTCGGCACGTACCCGCGCGAGGTCGCCGAAACCAAAGTCGCGAAAGCGTTGCAGATGGCGCGCGACGCCCAGTTTCCTCTCTTGTGTACGATGGAGCCAGAATGAGCACACCCACAATTCCTGAATCCCTCCGCCAGTGCGTGAACGACGCGCTCAAACAAGCGCGCCAACGGCGGCACGAATATCTCACGCTCGAACATCTCTTGCTCGCGATGTTGCGCGAAGAACGCACGCGCCAAATTTTGCAAGGATGCGGCGCGGACCTGAACAAACTCAAACACGATTTGGAAACCTGGCTCGAAAAAAATATGACGCAACTGCCCAGGAATTCCAAATCCGATCCGGAACAAACCGTCGGGCTGGGTCGCGTTCTATCGCTCGCGATGTGGCACGCGCAAAACGCGGCGCAGAAAGAAATCGAGAGCGGCGATATTCTCGCGGCACTGCTCGAAGAACCGGATTCGCACGCGCGCTATCTGCTCGAACAACAAGGCGTCACACGGCTCGACGTGCTGAACTATATTTCGCACGGCATCGCGAAAGACGAACCGGCAAAACAAGTCGCGGGCGACCACGACGACGAAGCGAAACCCGCGCGCGATGCGCTCGCGGCGTACACCACCGATCTCGTCGCGCTCGTCGAGCAAGGCAAACTCGATCCGTTGATCGGACGCGAAGCGGAACTCGAGCGCACGATTCAGGTGTTGTGCCGACGGCTCAAAAACAATCCGCTCTTTGTCGGCGACCCAGGCGTGGGCAAGACCGCGATGGCGCAAGGACTCGCGCAACGCATTCACGCGGGGCAGGTGCCGGAATTGTTGAAAGGCGCGCGCATCTACGCGCTCGATATGGGTATGGTGCTCGCCGGCACCAAATATCGCGGACAGTTTGAAGAACGCGTCAAGGGCGTGCTCAAGCAACTCGAAAACAAACCGAATGCGATGTTGTTCATTGACGAAATTCACACGCTCGTCGGCGCGGGTTCGACGAGCGGCAGTTCGGTGGACGCGTCGAGTCTGCTCAAGCCCGCGCTCGCCAACGGCGCGTTGCGCTGCATCGGCTCGACCACGCACGAGGAATTCAAAACGCTCGAACGTGATCGCGGCTTGGCGCGGCGCTTTCAGAAAATCGAAATCGCCGAAACGTCCGTCGAAGAGACCGTGCAAATTTTGATGGGTCTCAAAACGCGTTTCGAATCGCATCACGCGGTCATCTACACTGACGACGCGATTCGCGCGTCCGTCGAATTGTCCGCGAAACACATCAACGAACGCTTTTTGCCGGACAAGGCGATTGATGTGTTGGACGAAGCCGGCGCGCGGCAACGCATCTGTGCAGAAGCGGACCGCAAACAAGTTTTGACGCGCCAGGATATCGAAGTCGTCGTCGCCGCGATGGCGAAGGTGCCGGCAGAGACCGTGTCGGGCGATGATCGCACACGCTTGAAAAATCTCGACGCGACGTTGCGCCAACATATTTTCGGACAAGACCCGGCGATTGACGCGATCGTGTCCGCGATTCGTTTATCGCGCGCGGGATTGCGTTTGCCATACAAACCGGTCGGCTCGTTTCTGTTTTTCGGACCGACCGGCGTCGGCAAGACCGAACTGGCGCGCGTGCTCGCGCGCGCGCTTGGCGTCGAGTTGTTGCGCTACGATATGAGCGAGTACTCGGAAAAGCACACGGTCAGTCGTTTGATCGGCGCGCCGCCGGGGTATGTCGGTTTCGACCAAGGCGGTCTGCTTACCGACGCGGTGCGGCGTCAACCGTACTCGGTCGTCTTGCTCGACGAGATCGAAAAAGCGCATCCCGAACTCTTCAACATTTTGCTGCAAGTAATGGACCACGCGACGTTGACCGACAACACTGGACGTAAAGCCGACTTTCGCAATGTCGTGCTGATTATGACGACGAACGCGGGCGCGCGCGAATTGACCGCGACGCCCATCGGTTTTCGCTCCGAGCAAAGCGGCGACCCGGCGAAGAAACCAATCGAGCGTTTGTTCAATCCCGAATTTCGCAATCGGTTGGACGCGACTGTGCGCTTCGACACGCTCTCGACGGAAACGATTTTGCGGATCGTGGACAAACAGATCGGCGAATTACAATCTGCACTGACACCCAAACACGTCACACTCGAAATGACTGACCCCGCGCGCGCGTGGCTCGCTGAAAAAGGGTACGATAAAAATTTTGGCGCGCGTCCCATGTCGCGCTTGATTGACGACAAACTACGCAAGCCCTTGTCCGAGGCGATGTTGTTCGGCGAACTCGCGGATGGCGGCGGCACCGCGATTGGTGATATCGCGGACGGAGAGATCAAACTCAGTTATCGGAAAAAAGAAAGTTGATGCAACGACAACAGACAGCATACAAAGGAGCGTCAATCTTTTGGCGCTCCTTTTGCTTTGTGCTATAATCGCTGGGCAATTTTGAAACGAATGGAGTGGTAATGTCGAATTACATCGGTGAAATCGCGCCGCACGGCGGCGTGTTGGTTGATCGAATGGCGCGCGGTGTGGAGCGCGAAGCCGCGATCAAACGCGCACAAAATGCAAAACACATCGCGCTCAACCCCGTGAACATGTCCGACCTTGAATTGCTCGCGACTGGCGTGCTGTCGCCGCTAACCGGTTTTATGGGCAAACGCGATTACGAATCGGTTGTCGAAACGATGCGCCTGGCAAACGGTCTGGTCTGGAGCATCCCGATCACGCTCCCCGTCACGCGCGAGGTCGCAGACACATTGCGCGTGGGCGAGGACATCGCGCTTACCGAACCAGATGGACACTTGCTCGCGGTGATGTCGCTTGCTGAAAAATTCGAGTACGCCAAAACGCGCGAAGCTCAAAACGTCTACCGCACGACCGACGAAAAACATCCCGGCGTCGCGCGACTCTACAAGCAAGGCGACATTTATCTTGCTGGCGAAATCTCAGTGATTGATCTGCCAAGTAATTTAGAATTTTCGGAATTCCGTCACACCCCGCTTGAGACCAGGAAAATGTTTGCATCCCGCGGCTGGAAACGCATCGTCGCGTTTCAAACGCGTAACCCGATCCATCGCGCGCATGAGTACATCCAAAAGACCGCGCTCGAAATTGTGGATGGGTTGTTCTTGCATCCGCTCGTCGGCGAAACGAAAGCGGACGACATCCCGGCGGATGTGCGAATGCAATCGTACCAAGAATTGCTCCGCGATTATTATCCGCCCGACCGCGTTGTGCTCGGTGTGTTCCCCGCGGCGATGCGGTACGCCGGTCCGCGCGAAGCGATTTTTCACGCGATCTGCCGGAAAAATTATGGCTGCACGCACATCATCATCGGACGCGACCATGCGGGTGTTGGGAATTATTACGGCACGTACGACGCGCAAAAGATTTTCGACGAATTCAAACCGGAAGAAATCGGTATCACGCCGTTGATGTTCGAGCATACGTTTTACTGCAAAAAGTGCGGACAGATCGTTTCGTCGAAAACGTGTCCGCATGGCAAGGAAGACCACCTGGTTTTGAGCGGCACGCAGGTGCGCGAGATGCTTCAGCGCGGCGAGATGTTGCCGCAAGAGTTTACGCGACCGGAAGTGGCGCGCGTACTCATGGATGGTGTCCGCGCAAAAGTAGACAGTCAACAGTCAACAGTCAACAGCCAACAGCCAACTACCCAACTATCCAACCATCCAACTAGAAAACGTGTTTTGATCCTCGGTCTCGACTGCGCCGAACCGTCGCTCGTCTTCGACAAATATCGCGCCGAGATGCCGAACCTTGCACGACTCGCGGCGCAAGGCGTATGGGGCGAGATCGAATCCACGATGCCGCCGATCACCGTGCCGGCGTGGATGTGCTCGCTGACCTCCAAAGACCCAGGTCAGCTCGGCGTGTACGGGTTCCGCAATCGCGCGGACTATTCGTACGAAAAAATGACGACCGCGAACGCGCGCGCATTCACCGAGCCAGCCGTCTGGGATTACCTGGGACGCGCGGACAAACAATCGTTTCTCGTCGGCGTGCCGCCCTCGTTCCCGCCCAAGCCAATCAACGGCGGCATGGTCGGCTGTTTCCTCTCGCCGAACGCGCAATCGAAATTCACGTATCCAGAGAATTTGCGCGACGATGTATTGCGTATCGCGCCGAGCTATCTCGTGGACGTGCCGAACTTTAGAACCGACGACAAGCAATGGCTCTTGCAGAAAATCTACGAGATGACCGAAGACCATTTCAAGGTCATCAAGTCGTTCATCAAAGAGAAACCCTGGGATTTTCTCATGTCGGTGGAGATCGGCGTAGACCGCTTGCATCACGGTTTCTGGAAATATCACGATGTCACGCATCCGAAACACGAGTCAGGAAATCCGTTCATCAACTCGGTGCACGATTATTACGTTTGGCTCGACCAGCAAATCGGCGGCGTGCTCGAACTGCTCGACGACGACACGACGGTCATCGTGATGAGCGATCACGGCGCGAAGAAAATGGACGGCGGCATCGCGATCAACGAATGGTTGATTAACGAAGGGTACTTGGTGCTTGAAGAAAAACCGCAGAGCGTCGTGCCGCTCGAAAAAGTGCGCGTGAATTGGAGCAAGACGCGCGTATGGGGCAGCGGCGGATATTACAGCCGCATCTTTCTCAACGTGCAAGGACGCGAGCCGCAAGGTGTGATTCCGCAAAACGAGTACGAAAAAGTGCGCGATGAACTCATCGCAAAAATTTCTGCGATCCCAGATGATAAGGGCAAGCCGATTGCGACGCGTGTCTACAAGCCGCAGGAGATTTATCGCGCGACGAAAAACATTCCACCCGATCTCATCGTCGTGTTTGGCGATCTGTACTGGCGCGCGGTCGGCTCGTTGGGTTTGAACGCGCTGCACACGTTCGAGAACGACACGGGACCCGACGACGCGAATCACGCGCAGATGGGCATGTTCATCTATCACGATCCGAATCGGAACCTGGGTGGGCGCGAGTTGAAGGGCGTGCAATTGTACGACATCGCGCCGACCGTGTTGAACGAGTTTGGGATGGACGTGCCGGGTGATATGATTGGAAAAGTGATTCGAGTGTAAGAATGCAAAGAAGGGAAATAAAGGAACTGAGGGAAATGAAGGAACTCAGGGAATCGGTGTTTCCCTTATTTCCCTCAGTTCCCTGATTTCCTTCGAAACGGAGACTCCATTGACAACTGGCTTCACAATTTGGTTTACTGGACTTTCGGGCGCGGGCAAGACGACCGTCTCGCGCTTGGTCGAACAAGAATTGCGCGCACGCGGTTACAAGGTCGAGATTCTCGACGGCGACGTGGTGCGCGAGAATTTGTCGAAAGGGCTGGGCTTTAGCAAAGAGGATCGCGATACGAACATTCGGCGCATCGGGTTCGTGTGCGAACTGCTCACACGCAACGATGTCGTCGCGATAGCCGCGGCGATTTCGCCGTACCGCGCAATCCGCGATGAGAACCGCGCGCGCGTCGGTGGACGCTTCGTCGAAGTGTACGCCAAGTGTCCGCTCGAAGTTTTGGCGGAACGCGATGTGAAAGGGCTGTACAAAAAAGCGATGCGCGGCGAAATCAAAAATTTCACCGGCGTGGATGATCCATACGAAGCGCCGGACAATCCCGAAGTCGTTTTTGAAAGCGACAAGGAAACGCCGGCGCAAAGTGCGGCGAAGGTAATGGCGAAACTCGAAGAGGTTGGTTACATTCATACCCAGGATCCCAGCGCACTTGGGTTTGCTCAGTCGCATGATCAGGTATGGACGCGTTTGACGTTTGAACGATGGGGACACATCACAGAATCGCACGATTATATGAGTGGATTGCACGAGTGGGTCTTGGAAACCGTTTCCAATCCTGAGGTAATCGTCTCTGGCAATGCGGGAGAATTGATTGCCACGCGACACTATGCCAAAACACCGATCACTGAGAAAGACATGGTGGTCGTCTACCGCGAGACAACTCCACGCGACGGATTTGTAATTACCGCGTTCCTGACTTCGCAAGTCGAGCGCGTGCATGCAAAGGGGATTCTATGGCAACGACAATCGAAATGAGAAACGTATTCAGCGCATTGCCCTCTCTGCTAGCTGTCTCACCGCATGTGTGGATTGACCTGGATGAGTCAGCAGATGTTCTCTACATCAGTTTTCGCAAACCACAGCAAGCAAATGATAGTGTCATGGAAAATAATATCGTCTATCACTACGCCGACAAAGATCTAGTCGGAGTCACGATTATTGGAGTACGTGCACTACTTGGACAAACTCCAACTAATCGGAATTGATTTTTCCTGACTATGCGTCTCGCACTTTTCGCCGACATTCACGGCAACTCGATCGCGCTCGACGCGGTGCTCGCGGACATTCGCGCGCAAGGCGGCGTGGATGAAACCTGGGTGCTCGGCGACCTCGTCGCGATTGGGCACGATCCAAGCGGAACCATGGAACGTCTCGCGCGATTGCCGAACGCGCGATTCGCGCGCGGCAACACCGACCGCTATCTCGTGACCGGCGAACTGCCCAAGCCCTCACTTGCGGATGTCGCACAAGACGCGACACTGTTGCCTAAGTTGGTCGAGGTCGCGCGCAGTTTCGCGTGGACGCAAGGCGCGCTGTCGTCAAACGGCTGGCTCGACTCGCTCGCGCAATTGCCGGTCGAACAACGCATGACGTTGCCGGACGGGACACGTTTGCTCGGCGCGCACGCGTCGGCAGGCAAGGATGATGGACGCGGTGCACACCCAGGAATTGGTGAAGCGGAACTCGCGGGGCTAATGGAAAACGCGAACGCCGATCTCGTCTGCGTTGCGCACACACATGCGCCGCTCGATATGACCGTGAACGGAATTCGCGTGATCAACCTGGGGAGCGTCAGCAATTCATTTCAAGAAGATTTGCGCGCGAGTTACGCGATCATCGAAGCGAACGCGCGTGGCTATACTATCGCACACCGGCGCGTCGAGTATGATCGCGACGCGGTGATTGCGGCGGTTCAACAATCCCATCATCCCGCCGGACAATTCATCATTCAGTACATGTTGGGACAGAACACGCCACACTGGAACAAGCATCAAGTGAGTAAATAAAGTGGACTCGAGCGCCAAGATTTATCCTCATGTTCAATTCGGCGAGAACAGCACGCTCGGCGAATTTTGCATCGTCGGCGAGCCGCCGCGCGGTAAACGCGCCGGCGAACTCAAAACGCGCATCGGCGCGCGCGCGGTGATTCGCTCGCACACGGTGATTTATGCGGGCAACGTCATCGGCGACGATTTTCAAACCGGGCACGGCGCGCTCGTGCGCGAAGAAAACGAAATCGGCAACCACGTTAGCATCGGTTCGCACACAATTGTCGAGCATCACGTCAAGATCGGCAACAATGTGCGTTTGCATTCGAACGCGTTCGTGCCGGAATTTTCCGTGCTCGAAGATGATTGCTGGCTTGGTCCAAACGTCGTCGTGACGAACGCGCGCTATCCGCGTTCCAAAAACGTGAAAGAACAGTTGCAAGGCGCGACGATCAAACGTGGCGCGAAAATCGGCGCGAACGCGACCTTGCTTCCTGGGATCGTCATCGGCGAGAACGCGCTCGTCGGCGCCGGCGCGGTTGTGGTGGATGATGTGCCGCCTGGCGCGTTGGTCGTCGGCAATCCAGCGCGCGTCGTCAAGCGTGTGGATGAAATCGAAGCGTATCAGTGAAGCGAGAGTTTCGGGTTACGCAATGCCCCGAAACCTAAAACTTGAAACGGACTTGAAATGACCATTCCCCTTGTAGATTTGAAAGCCCAGTACGCCGCGATCAAACCGGAAATTGACGCCGCGATGCAACGCGTTGTAAACAACACCTCGTTCATTCTCGGCAAAGAAGTCGCGCAGTTCGAAAAAGATTTTACCGCCTTCTGCCGCGTCGAACACTGCATCGGCATGGACAGCGGCACTGCCGCGCTGCACCTCGCGCTGTTGTTGTGCGATGTGAAGCCGGGCGACGAGGTGATTACGACGACGCACACGTTCATCGCGACTGCCGAAGTGATTTCGCTCGTCGGCGCGAAACCGGTGTTCGTGGACATTGACCCGCGCACGTACAACCTGGATGTGAACGCGCTCGAACGCGCGATCACGCCGCGCACGCGTGCGCTTATCCCGGTGCATCTCTACGGGCAACCCGCGGAGATGGACGCGATTTTGGAGATTGCGCACCAGCACAATCTGCGCGTGATCGAAGATGCGGCGCAAGCGCACGGCGCCGAGTATCGCGGCAAACGCGCAGGGACGATGGGCGATGTCGCGTGCTTTTCGTTTTACCCCGGCAAGAACCTGGGTGCGTACGGTGATGCCGGTGCGCTCGTCACGAACGACGCCGAACTTGCCGCGCGCGCGCGCATGTTGCGCGATCACGGACGGCGCAGCAAGTACGAGCACCTCATCGTCGGGTACGGCTATCGGCTGGACGCGCTCCAAGCCGCGATTCTCGGCGCGAAATTGCCGCACCTCGACGCGTGGAATGCGCGGCGACGCGATATCGCGGACCGGTACACCGAGTTGTTCTCCAATACCGATATCATCGCGCCATTTGCGCCAAAACATATCACACCGGTGTATCACATCTATTGTGTCCGCGCGCCGGCGGGAAATCGCGACGGATTGCAACAACATTTGAAAACGCGCGGCATCGAAACCGGCATTCATTATCCAATTCCGTTGCACCTGCAACCGGTGTACGCCGACCTGGGTTACAAGACCGGCGATTTTCCACACGCGGAAAAAGCCGCCCGTGAAATTCTGTCTCTGCCGATGTATCCCGAGTTGACCGACGCGCAAATCGAGGAGATCGTAAACGCGGTAAAAGAATTTCGTAGATAAAAATTCGTCAGAATCCAGGCTTCTTTAAGAAACCTGGATTCTTGCTCTGGTGATACGAATAGAATGGGGCGAGAGATTCTCTCGCCCCATTTTTTTATTCTTCGATGTTGATGTTCGTGCCGCGAATGATGAGTTTGAATGTGCGTTCCTTGTCCAGATTGTTGACGACCTCGATGTAGTACATTCCAGATGAGAAGAACGCGCCTTGCCACGCATAGTCATCCGAGGTGCACGTGCCAGTGTCGCATGCAATCTTGCCCGTGTTGCCTTGCCCGACAAACTTTTCATCGGTGTACTTGCTGGCTTGTTCTTGCGTGTACACACGGAAATTCACGCCAATCGCCCTACCGACCGGCAGAACGATCAGCACGTTCGAGCGGTCGCCGCCGTAGTAAAACCTGTACCACAAGCGTCCATTCGCCGAGATTGTTTGCTCTTTGTTGTCCGGCACCATGAGCGCAAAGTACGGCGAATCATTCTTCGGCGGCGGCGGCACGGTTGGCACCGGCGCAACGACGACCGGCGCAGGCGGCGCGACCACGGTGGTTGTTGTCGTGGGCGTCGTCGTCGTAAGTGGGACGGTCGTTGTAAACGGGACGATTGGTGTGACCGGCGTCGCGGGCACAATCAGCGGAATCGCGGTCGGCGCGGGTAACGTCGGCGTCGGCGTCGGCGGAATTTGCGGTCCCAACGTCACACCTTCGCCGCTGATATACAACCGTATGGTGAGCCAACGATCATTGGGATTGGTGACCTTGACAAAGTACGGACCGTTCAGCGCGAATCCGCCTTGCCACTGTAAGTGCGCCGACTGGCATGACCCATCCACATCGCAAGCTACTTTGGGCGGGGTGCCGCGTCCAACCGATTTGTCTTCTTGATCGAGATGCAAAACCTGGTCGAGCGTGTAAACTCGAAATTCGAGTCCCAGGATCCGACCTTCCGACAACATTACGGTAATGGGTGTCCGGTCTCCCTTGTAATCAAAGATGAACCACTGCGCCGAATTCGCTTCGATGCGACGCGGTTCGCCGTACGTGTACACGGCAAGCCAGGGTTGATCGTTCGGCGTCGGCGTCTGCGCGGCAACACCCCACGCGCTCACTCCCAACAGCAAACCTAGCGCGAGCACTACAAGCGAGCCCAGCAACACTTTGTTTTTCATTCGTCCTCCTTTTGAGAATCGTCAGTTTTCTTGCGCCAATTATAGCATACCTTTTGCATTCTTCGATTATCTATTTCCGGGTCTCGGCGTGTTCGATGATCCATCGGTTGAATTTTCCGAACGCTTGATCGCGCTCGCAGCAGTTACCGTACATGCCCAATTGTTATCGCGCCCGAAGACAACCTCGGAGCCGCCAATCCAGAAGGGATAGACGCAATCGTGCCCGGTGTGCGGGTCCTTGCCCGTAACGTTCTTCTCGAAGAAAATTCCCTTGGAGTACGTCGCCTCGAAGCAATTGTTGGGCGACCCATAGCACGCGTTGCGAATAAACTTGATGTTGAAAGAGGAGACCCCGCCGTCGCCATTGGCATAGTAGCAGTTGCCGCCGCTGTAACAGTCATTATCAACGAGCAGGATGTCCGAGCAACTGATGCAAAGCCATCCAGCCGTCTCGCAACCATGCTGATAGAATTTGCCATCCGGACCCACACAACTCCGATAGCTATAGTTGAACGCATTGCCCATAAAATAATTGCGTACGGCAAAACGATTGTACGATGCCCAGCCGGACTGATGCGTCACCCGGTTGTTGATGAAAAAATTATCCGCGCTATCAATTGTCGCGATACCATTGGTGCCGCCGGTAACTGTGACATCCCTGACCACCGAACGCGCGGCTTTGAGCAGAATGCCTCCGCCGTACACGGTACTCCCAGGATATGCGTTCGCGCCATCGCCGCACTTTTCATAGGCGCACAACCACTTGTCTGCGTCTTGTGGATCGGTGGACGCTTGGATTTTCAATCCCTGAATCAGCAAGCGTTCTCCAACGGCGGTCACTGCAAAGTTGCGCCCTTCGGATTTGACCAGCGCCGTACCGGCGTCATCGCCAAAAATCCCGATGCCGCTCCCGGCGATGTTCAAGTTCGAGTAAACGCTATTCGCGCATAGTTTGATCGTCTGAGTAATGATCGGACCGATCGCGCTGGGAGGGGTGCACCGATCAGGCGACCGGGGCACTGTGACATTCATCGGCGCGATACCCAAGTCGGGCGGGAAATAGACAGTGTAGATAAACCACGGTTGTCCGATTTCTTTGAAATCGGGAATCATCAATCCTAAACTAACCCAGGTTTCAGAAGAGTCGAGTTTCTCTAATCCCCCTAAACCCAAAGCACTGGATTCGACGCGCACCTTGGAAAGTGGAGTGTTGGCATCCGGCAATGTCAGGGGCGAGGTGGTGGTTGATTGAAGGGTCCTTGCCGTGACTGATGGTCCGGAAACCGCGAGCCGAAAAAGAATCGCGCGATCGGTGGGATTGACGATGGCAATGAAATAGGTACCGCCAAGCGGGAACGCGCCCGTCCAAAAAAGATCGTGTCCGGTTTGCGCCTTGGCGCCTCCACCGCGTCCGACCGGTGTGCCGCGTGGCGCAGCACTTTTTTCATCCACTTGTTCCGGCGTATATACCAGCAATTCGAGATCGCGTGTGCCAAAGCCGTCTAACGCGACCGTAATCGGCGTGCGGTCGCCGCGATATTCAAAACGGAACCACATTTTCGTCTGACGCAGAACGACATTGTCTACACCGTAACTGATCAACGCGCGACTAGGATCGCGACCGATAGGCGTAGCCGTTGGAGTGGGTGTGATCGTCGGCGTCGGTGTGACCGTTGGCGTGTTCGTTGGTGTTGGCGTCGGCGTGGATGTAGGCGTGCTGGTCGGCGTCAAGGTCGGTGTGCTAGTTGGTGTGACCGTCGGCGTCTCAGTGGGAGTTGGCGTCGGTGTGCTGGTGGATGTGGGAGTTGGTGTTTCGGTTGGCGTGCTGGTCGAGGTCGGCGTTGCGGTCAGCGTCGGAGTATCGGTAGGAGTACGCGTGCTCGTCGCGGTGTTCGTCGGCGTGCGCGTAGCGGTCGGCGTAACCGGCGTCGCGCTCGACGCGACGGCGCGCGTGTTCGTCGGCGCCGCAACGATAGCCGTCGGCGTTCCAACGATGGGCAACGAATCAACTGGGTCGAGCAATTGCGTGAACTGCGCCGAAACCCAGCCCCGGCGTTGGGCGTCGGGAAACGCGATTTGCCACCACTGATTGTCGGCAGTGCGCGCGAGGATTTGAATCGTGCTGCCTTTGTTCACGCTACCGAGTTGCGGATACGCGGTGCCGGGTCCGGAGCGAACGCGCAACGCATCCGTCGCCGTTGCTTGAACCGACCCAGGAATAGGTGTGGCGGCGAGCAGGGTAGGAGTAGCGATGCCGAAACATACGGAAGCAATAAGAAAAAAAATGACGGGAGAAAAAATTTTTGAGGGAAAGAACGTGCGCCTAGTCATTCGAATTCATTATACAAGGTTGAACGCGACGGAAGTGAATCTCCCGTCGCGTTCGATTTGGTCATGTGATACAAGCACACCCTTGATGTTTGGCAGATATCGCACGCGTTCAGTGTGACGACATTGTGTTGTACGATGCGATTGCAATTTGCGATTCAGGACACGATTCGTTTCAAACCCAGTGGGAGAAACATCAAGGATGTCCTTTTCACTGCAACCCCCTGCGCGCTACACCCCCGGTCTAGACAGACCCGAGTTGATGCTGATATAGCGAGGAGGCAAAGTTGAAATTACCGGGCGGCGCGGTACGTGCAGACGCTGACAACGCCGTCCCAGATCATTTGATTGTAGACACGCGCGTGAACCCAACCATCGTAGATGCCTTCGTGCCAGAGCATGTGCTCAGGTTGAGCCCAGTTCGCGGCGCCGTAGCTGTGAACAGCTACGTGCAAGGCGCCTACGCTAATACCACGACCATTATCCGCAGCGCCGGGTACTTGCTGTCCAGCGCGGCGCAATCCACCGCTACCCGAGACGTTCACGGTGTAGAGCGCAGCATTCGGCGGAGCGTAGGCATAGTTCGGGAACATGGCGTCTTGATCGTAGACTGCCATGACGAAGCCATCAGCCATGTGTCCCTTGGTGCCCAAAGCCCATGGAGCGTCGAAGAACGAGTTCGCTGCCCAGCGGGATTCCCAGTTCAAACCCCACATGTAGTTGTCACCCGCGCCGAACACGGACTTGCCAGACGGTGCGGTTGCGGTGTTGAGCTCATCATCAACCCAGATTTGTTGTTTCTTGTTCTTCCACGCGTCGAGCTTGAACCATCGCGAGGAACCGGCGGGAAGTTTCACGGTAGCGCAGGTCGGGAGTTCCTGAGGACCTTCGTTTTCCGGATAGGAGCCTGCTGCCCAAGCACCGCCAACGTAGACGGACTTGCGCGGGCTGGTGCCATCGCCACTGTTCACGCTCGGCACGCCACCGTTGCGCAAGAAGATGCCAGGACCACCGACGCCATACTTGGTCGCGGAACCGAATCCAGTGGATGTCTGGATCGGAAGACCGCCGAACGGATCCTCATTCGTACCAGCGGTGCGAACGAAAATCGCCTTCGCCTTGCTGCCATCGGTCGTTTGGATCGTAGGACCCTGCGCGCCGGCGGGCAACACGACGAGAAGCATCGCGACCACGACAAGCACAGGCACGAGAACTTTCAAGTACTTCATGTTCATCCTCCTTAGGATGTCCTGCTCTCTTTGGAGCCATTGATTGATTGACGCCCTGACTGCCACGTACTCCCATTGGTCATTGCATCAACTGGCGCTATTATACACGCGTTTTGAAAATATTGTCAAGCCACAATTTTGGTGATTGATCTTGATAGTCTGTACGCAGCACTGGTGCGTCTCAAGGATTCCTGCCACGCCTGTTGAGTGCGCCATACCCTTGTTACAGTGTTAGTGTGTATCGTCCTCGCCAAGTTGGCGGGCGAAGATTACTTGGCGGGAATCGCGGAATGGGTCGCCCATTGCAGAGAATCCTTGAGCGAAGTGTTGCACTGGGTGGAGCCGCGTGCCGCTCATCGCACGGTCTACAGTCGCATCCTGGGACGCGTCATTAATATTGTGGAGTTTGAACGCGTGGTGCGTGATTGACCTAATGCGGGGCAGGTCTTCAAACTCGAACACCGTTTCAAGCGCGTCGCGGATAGGCGGGTGAAGTGCGAAGTGGTCTATGGATCAATCCTTATCCCTCGTCGTGCAATCGCCGTGCTGACTTTGCACGTGCCATAATCATCAGTAGAGGGTGTGCGTCAAAATTTTGGAACACTCAACCTTGCGAAGGTTTTGACGACAAATCAAATCTGATTGCCGTTCAACCTTCGCAAGGTTTTTTCACCACCCAAAAACTTGACGCACACCCGCCAGCAGAGGGTGTGCGTCAAAGTTTTGGGTCACCTAACCGCTGGGAAGATTTGAAACGCGCACGACCAATGGGTGAACGACGCCACGGATGATTCGCCGACGGACGATAGGGTTGTCTCGGTTTCTCCGACAATGTCGCGCTTGGT
>JACRBM010000011.1 GCA_016219275.1 Chloroflexota bacterium | reverse complement strand
ATCGTGGCGGCGGGTGAATACTATCCGATCACGAATCAGGTTCGCAATTACCATGGTTGGGTGGTTGCCTATCGTTGGCCCAACGCGCCAGGCAATGCGGCAGGCGCATCGCTACCTTGGCCCATGTTTCGTCGCGATGCAGTCCATTCCGGGCGGGTCGGCGCGTTATCTCCATCTTTATCTGTCAGCCCCACATCTATTACCGTAGCCCACCTCGTCGGAGCGCCGGGCAACGAACAGGTAACGCTCCAAATTCGCAATGTTGGCGCGGGCAGTTTTAACTGGAGCTCCACAGCGCCGTCCGGAGTCACGTTGTCTCCCTCTTCTGGCACACTTAGCACGTCGGTAAATTCAACCGTGACGATCTCTCCCGGTGGTAGATCGGTGGGCACATATAATCTGGGCAGCATCGTCATCACGGCAACCTCAGGCGGGTCTCCAGTCGCCGGTAGTCCTGTTTCCGTACCTGTCACGTTGAGGATCGTGAGCGAACTGTACAAAGTCTTCTCTCCGCTGATCCGGAAATAATTTGTGCCGCACTGCGTACGATGATTGCCAGAAACCCGTTTGCCCTCCCCTGGGAAGCAAACGGGTTCCTTTTTTATCCCAATCCGTGCCTGATGAAAACGCCATCCTGGGAAATATGATTGTGGGTCGGTCTGTGCTGGTTTGCGGCTGATTGCGTTTTGTGGTAGAGTGTCTGCAGCCAGTCAATATGAAAATCGGAATTGACGGAATCGTGCTGCAAAATCAAGTTGCCGGCTCGCATCGTTATTTTGAGCAACTTGCAACCGGGTTGGGAGATTTTGACCACCGCAACAATTATGCGGTTTTTGCGAATCTACAAATGCTGCGCGCGGAATCTCTGCCGCGCCAAAGCAATTTTTTCTACAAGCATGTGAACACCTCGCGCTGGTTGCCGGATGCGCTCCAGCAGCAACTCTTTACGGCGTGGAACGCGTTCGGCGATCTCGATGTCTTGCACTCTGCCGTGTTCGTGCCGCCGTTATGGTACCGACGTCCGAGCGTCGCGACGATTTTTGATTTGACCTACGACATATTTCCAGAAACAACCAGTCGCATGGGACGACTGTGGTGGCAGTTGTTCGGGCGCGCCGGTATCGCGCGCGCGTGTCGCATTATCACGCTTTCGGAAAGTACCAAGCGCGATCTCCAGCGGCGCTTCGGGGTCGCCTCCGAAAAAATCCGCGTCACCTATCCTTGCGTGCGTGCGATCTTCAAACCGGTGTCTGACACTTACGCTGTCGCCGCACAGTATCATTTGCCATCGCAGTACATTCTTTTCGTTGGCACGCTCGAGCGGCGCAAAAATATCCCGACGTTGATTCGCGCGTTCGCGCAGGCGCGACGCATCGGTGGATTCGACCACGCCCTGGTGCTTGCTGGGCAGCGCGGCTGGCTTTACGCCGACATTTTTCGCGCGGTCGAGGAACTGGGACTGGAACAGCACGTGCGTTTTTTGGGCTATGTGCCGGACGAAGATTTGCCGGCGTTGTACTCGCGCGCTGATCTGTTCGCGTATGTTTCGCTGTACGAAGGATTCGGTTTGCCGCCGCTCGAAGCGATGGCGTGCGGCGCGCCGGTGCTCGTCTCCAACGTCGCCTCGCTTCCCGAGGTGGTCGGCGATGCCGGCGTGCTCGTCTCGCCGCGGGACACGCCGGCGATGGCAACGGAGATCGCGCGGATTCTCGCCGACGATGATGTGCGCGCCGAAATGCGTGTGCGCGGATTGGCGCGAGCGCAACAATTCACCGCGCAACGATTTATCGAACAGACCCTCCAAGTTTATCAGGATGCAACCCGCAATTGAAAATCTTACAACGGCATTCGTATGCGTATCGGTATTGATGTAACGGCGTTGCCGACCCAGTTGTTCGGCGCGGGCAATTACATCGTCAACCTGACCCAAACACTCATTCGCATGGACCCCGCGAATGATTATTTGATTTTCTCCAAGCCCCGGCAGATCGAATTGTTTGCCGGACGCGGGCACGCTCAGGTCGTGCGCGTGAACTTGCCGACGCGTTATCATCGGATCGCGTGGGAACAAACTTTCTTCCCCCTACTGATTCGCCGCTATCGCCTCGACGTGGTGCATTCGCCGCATTACACGATGCCGGTAGTCGCGCCCTGCGCCAAAGTCGTCACGTTCCACGACATGACGTTTTTCCTTCACCCCGAAGCGCACCTCTTTTACAAACTCATTTTCTTTCGCGGGATGATCCCCGTCTCCTCGCGTTACGCCGACGCGCTCATCGCGATTTCGCAGAACACGCGCGCGGATATGTTGCGCCTCTTGCCGGTCAACCCAACCAAATTGTTTACGATTCCGTACGGCATCGCGCCGATCTTTCGTCCGATGCCCAAGGCGGATCAAGAAGCGGCGTTACGCAAATATGATTTGCCCGTGCAGTTCATTCTGTACGTCGGCAATTTGGAGCCGCGCAAAAATCTACCGATGCTCCTGCGCGCGTTTGCCGCGCTGGTGCGCCGGGGCTTGCCGCATTCGCTCGTGCTCGCTGGCTCGCGCGGGTGGATGGACGAGGAAGTGTTCGCGACGTTGCGCGAACTAAACCTGGGTCATCGCGTCTTTTTACCGGGATATATTCCACAGGCGGAACTGCCCGCGCTGTACAGCGCGGCGAGTCTGTTCGTTTACGCGTCGCGGTATGAAGGGTTTGGTTTACCCGTTCTCGAAGCGATGGCGTGCGGCGCGCCGGTCATTACTTCGAACGTCGCTTCGATGCCGGAAATCGCGGGCGACGCGGGTGTGCTCGTTCAACCGGACGATCAAGCCGGCTTGACCGACGCGATGGCGCGAGTGTTGAGCGACCAGGAATTGCGTGCGCGACTCGCGCGGGAGGGGTTGGCGCGCTCTAAAATTTTTTCGTGGGAACGCGCGGCGGAAGAAACGCTGGCGGTGTATGCGCGCGTCGCGCACGCGCGCTGAGGACATGCGATACCAAACGTCCCGACGATCATCCGGTCGTCGGGACGTTTTTATTCGCTTCGCTTGGCGGCAATCCGATCAGCAACAATGCAATCACGCCGAGCAGAACCGCGAACCACAAGGTGCACAAGCGCACGATGAGCGTCGCGGCGACCGCGCTCTCGCGTGCGATGGCGACGATCTGTTCGAGCAGGAGCGCCATGCCGCCTTCGGTCGCGCCGAGACCGCCCGGCGTCATCATCGCCGCGCCGAAGAGCGATGCCGCCGCGTAGATGAACGTCGCTTGAAGCAAAAGCAATGGGCTGGGCGCGAGTCCGACGCCCATCAACACGAAAAAGAACGCGACGCACTCGGCGAACCACGCGGCAACCGCGATCCCAATCGCGAAGGCAAGCGGCTTGAGTTGCAAAAGGAGGTACGCGCTTTCGTACAGATTGCGCGCGACGCCGACAAAACGCGCGAGGACGCGCACGCGCGTGCCCAACACGAATAGCCGCTCGGCAAGCGCGCGTTGTTGCACGATGACGACGAACGCGACGATCACCGCGAGCAGCGCAATGAGCGCGCCGATGCCGAATTCCGGAAAGAAGGTCAACCCGACGGCGGCGAGGATCACCATGCCCAGCGCGTCGGTCAGTCGCTCGATGGCGATGATCGGCGCGGAGTAACTGATCGGTGTGTCGCACTTGGTTTTGAGTAAAAGTGATTTCAACAATTCGCCGAGTTTCCCCGGTGTCATCGTCAAACTAAAGCCCGTCAAGAAAATCAGGAACGAATCGCGGCGTGTGAGATTGTGAATCTTGAGCACGCGTAAGTAATAGTGCCAACGCGCGAAACGCAAAAGATAATTCAGCAGCGTCACACCGAGCGCGAGCGGCAGGAAACGCCAATCGAATCGCTCGAATGCGCCGAGCAGGCGCGGCGCGTCCGCGTAAAACGCGAGCGCGACGAACACGACGAGCGCGAACAGTAGCGAGAGGATGACACGGCGGCGAAGATTCTGCATGAAATAATCCGAAGCACTCGCCACACGCTTCGCGCCACACCGAATTACACAGAAAAATTTCCGTGTGTTCCCGTGTGGCGCGAAGCGTGTGGCTAATCTGACATTGTCAAAGTATTTACGCTTTGCGACGCGTCGCCATCAACACGCCAAGTCCGAACGCGAGCGCGAACGCGGCAGCGCCAGCGGACGCGGCGAGGAACGGGCGGCGCGAGCCGTACCCCTGGTTGATCGGTCGGTCGGGACTGTACATCGTTTGCAACAAACGCCCCCATTCCGTTTTTAGCGCGGCTTGCATGCGCGCTTTGCCGACGAACGGATACCAGTACCAGTTGTGATAAATGTTCGACGCGGCAAACGACCAGGGCACGATTGGCGTTCGCAACAACAGATGCTCGAATGGTTTGAGCGCGCCGTGATAGATTTGTTTTTGTCCCCACGATGCAAACGTATCTTCGTACGCGCTGAATCGCCAATTCTCGTCCGCGGCATCCACATCGCCCATGAACTTTATCTCGCGCGGATCGCCGACGCCGAAACCGCGTTCATGCGCGGCGCGGATGAACGTCAAACTCATCGGGTCCACGCCCATCATTTTTGCCGCCGTCGCATCCATCGCGACCGGGTCGGAACTTGCCAGGATGACGTTCTTGACGTGCCAACGCGTCGCGCGCGGACCAGGTCCTTCGCCGGCGAGCGTGCCATCCATCACGACAAACATCCCAGGGTGGATGTCTTGTTGAATCTGCAACAGGTCAACGAGTGTTTCGTGAATGACGCTGTGTGTCCAATGGCGTTTTTGATCGAGCAAGCCGCCGAACGCATTCTTCATCGCGCCGGTGATGTTGGTGAACACGTGCGTCTTCATCGTCGGCAGATGCAAAACGTTTTTACCGTAGAAATGTTTCGGGATGTGGACGCCGTGCGGATACACTCGATCGAGAACGAGGAGCGGTTGCTTGGGTTCGTACCGCACCCACTCCACACCGGCGCGATAAGTTTCGAGTGTCCGCAAACCGTACCGGTCTTGTACGAACTTGTGACGATTGTTGCGTTGTCCCTCGCGTCCGTTGACGACGACGGTATCGTTGTGCGTCGCGATGATTTTCTCGCGCGCGTAACCGTCGGCGAGCAATTGCTTGATGACGCCTTCCAGTTGCCAGGGTGTCGTCGAACAACTGGGGTACCAAATTTGCCATGAGATATTGATCTTGAGCAACGTGTCCGACTCGCGCGGCAGATTGTCTTGATAACGCGCGAGTTGCATCAAACGCGCGTAATCCTCGAGCACCGTGTTGGGACTCGTGCGGAGAATCGCGACGGTACCGCGACCGGGAAAATTCTTCGGGTCAATCATTCGTTCGGTCTCCTTCTACAAAATCGGGGCAAAGACGCGTAAAAAATAATCTACGAACAGATTGGAATGGGAACGGACGCCGTTCCGCACCAGCCATGCGTCGCAATTTCAATTTGCTTCGAGGTCGTCGAGATTGATCAAGCCGAGCGCGCGCGCTTGTTCGTACGATAACGTCGAACCGGGTTGGGCGGCAACAGGCGGTGTTTCCGCCGGCGGCGCGCTCGCTTCGGGCGCGGGGCTAACGTTGGGTGGAGGGGTTGCCGGCGCGGGGAGTGGTTCGACGCCGGCAAGCGTTGCCTGATTCAAGTTCTGGCGAATTTCGACGACGGCGCGCCGCAACGCAAGCCAGATCATTCCCACTTTGCCTTGCGCGGACCCTTGACGCTCGAACAACAGCGTGAGAAAAACCTGGTCGCTCAAACGCGTGGCGTACAATTCGTAATTCTTGCCTTCAAAGAAATGTAAGGTGAATGATGCCTCGTCCTGCAACGCGCTAATCACTTGATTCGACGCGATCATCGTGGTGCCGATGACCGCGAGCAATGCTTGCGTGTCGAGATCGCCGTGGCGTCCCGTTTCGATCAACGACTGTCCGGCTTGATCGAACATCAGCGCGCCCGCCGCGCCCAAATCGGAACGCAATGATTCGATGCGCGCTTGCACCGCGCGTAATCCTGTTTCGGAAAACGCGATCAACCGGCGCGATTCGGGGAGCGGCATCGCCAAAGTTTGGCGCACCAATCGGACGAAACCCTGCATATTGAACGGTTTGGGCACGTAGGCATCGGCGAGTTCTTTCGCGCGCGCTTCGATTTGCGGTGTGCCGTACGCCGTGATCAATACCGTGCGCGTGGTCGGGCTGATGCGATGCACGTGTTCGAGCAGATCGAGTCCGCTCATGCCGGGCATTCGCAAATCGGTGATGACGAGATCGAATCGCTGCGCTTGCAACCGTTCGAGCGCGGTCTCGCCCGACTCGCACGCCTCGACAGTGTGCCCGCCGCCTTCGGGCAATGCCAGGACGCGACACAGGGCTTGCGATACGCGCACTTCGTCTTCGACAACTAGAATTCGTTCCGGTGACATTGGTAACTCCATTGTGCCAATTTCAGATTTCAGATTTTGGATTACTGATTTTTAGCGTGCGCCCAGACGAGCGGCAAGCGCACCGTAAAACGGACGCCTTGCGTCGCGCCGAGGTTTTCGACGGTGAGCGTACCGCCGTGTTGTTGCACGATGCTTTGACTGACCGGCAAACCCAAGCCGCTTCCGTTTTCCTTGGTCGTAAAAAAAGGTTCAAAGACGTGCGGCAAAATATCCGGCGGTATGTGCGGACCATCGTTGTCAAACGTGATGACAATCGTATCTGCCTCCGCGGATGCGGTGATGCTCAATTCGCCGCCTTCTTTCGACGCCTCGGTCGCGTTTAACGCGAGATTCAGAAAGACCTGGATCAACTGTTCGGGCGACGCGACAATGCGCGGCAAAGGATACAAATCGGTCCGCACGCGCACGTTCGCTTGTTGCATCTGTTTGCGCGCGAGCGTCAATGTTTCGTTGAGCAAATCCGTGACGGCGACGAGGCGACGCGGCGACGCGGCGGGACGCGCAAAGCGCAGGATGCGTCCCGCGACGAGACTGAGGCGTTCGATTTCTTGTCGCACGATTCGCAGATTCTCTTCGCGTTCCGCCGCGTCGAGATTGAAATCGAGCACGAGGTCCATCGTACTGCTGATCGCTTGCAGTGGATTGTTGATTTCGTGCGCGAGCGCCGCCGCCATTTGTCCCAATGCCGCGAGGCGTTCCGCTTTGATATGTTGTTCGGCAGCTTGCTTCAACGCGGTAATGTCGCGCGACACGCCCATCACCCCGATAATGTCGCCTTGCGCGTTGCGTAACTGCGACGCGGACAACAACGCGGGAAACACGTGACCGTTCTTGCGGCGATTCCAGACCTCTTGTGAAACGCGCCCCTTTTCGGCGATGGCTTGTTGGATTTGCGCGCCATCATCTGGGTTGGCGTAGAGCACGCGCACATCCGCGCCGAGAATTTCCTCCGGCGCGTAGCCGAAAATATCTTGCGCCGCGCGATTGAATTCGATGATGCGCCGATGTTGGTCAACCGCGATAATCATATCGAGCGACGAGTCAATCAAACTGCGGTTGTACTCTTGCGATTCTTTCAACGCTTCTTCGGCGCGACGCAGACGCGTAATATCGCGAAAGACGAGCACCGCGCCGGTAATTTTGCCGGCGCGATTGCGAATCGGCGCGACACTGCTGGAGATCAACCGCTCAACGCCGTCACGCGCGACGAGCGCGGTGTCGGCAGACAATCCTGTGATCGCGCCGGTCGCGAGCGCGTTGGCGGCTGGGTCGGACGCCGGCTCGCGCGTTTTGGAATTGACGATGCGAAACACGTCGAGCAAGTGTGCGCCGATTGCGTCGGTCGCCGTCCAGCCGGTCAATTGTTCCGCCGCCGTGTTGGCGAACGTGATCCGTTCGGCGGTGTCGGTCGTGATGATGCCGTCGCCGATGCTGTGCAAAGTCAGCGCGAGGTGACTGGTTGGGTTGTGGGCGCGCCGCGCGTGCGCGCGTGATAAACCGGCACGACGTTTCATAACGACTGTATTATAATCCGATTTGCGCTCTTGCCAAAAGCGCGCGGTCTCATTATAATCACGCAACTATGCTGGGTATGGCGAGAATTGTAGGGCAAGTTTCCAACTTGCCACGCGGGTCTGATGTACGTGCGATGCAGGCACTGGAAACTTGTTCTACCTTGTCAAAGGAGTGGTTGTGCCGGTTACGGCGATTGTTTTGATTGGATTGGCGTTGTTTTTCAATTTTTTAAACGGTTTTCGCGATGCAAGCAATATCGTGGCGACGGTGATTTCCTCGCGCGCCATGTCGCCGAATATGATCCTCGCGATCACGGCGATTGCCGAATTTCTCGGACCGTTTTTGTTCGGAGTCGCCGTCGCGAAAACGATTGGCAGTGAAATTGTACAAGCGTCTGCCATGACGCTTCAAATGATTATCGCCGCGTTGTTAGCCGCGATTGCGTGGAATCTTGTTACCTGGATGCTGGGAATTCCGTCTAGCTCGTCGCACGCGCTCGTCGGCGGCATCATCGGCGCGGTCGGTATTCACGCCGGCTTGGGCGTGATCCAATGGAGCGGCTTGAGCAAAATTCTCGTTGCGCTTTTCATTTCGCCCGTGCTGGGTGGGATCGCCGGGTTTTTGTTTTTGAGAGTGGTGCTCTATTTCGCGCGTGGCGCGACGCCCGCCATCAACTGGTTTTTCCGACGCGCGCAAGTTTTCACCGCGCTCGCGCTCGCATTGAGTCACGGTGCGAACGACGCGCAAAAAACGATTGGCATCATTACGCTCGCGTTGGTGATCGAAGGACAGTTGGCGCAATTCAGCGTTCCGTTCTGGGTGATCGTCGTTTGTGGGCTGGCGATGGCGCTCGGAACCGTTGTCGGCGATTGGCGTTTGATTCGGACGCTTGGCGGGAAATTCTACAAGATTCAACCGGTGCACGGCTTTACGAGCCAGCTCGCTTCGGCGTCCGTGATTTTGGGCGCGGCGTTGCTCGGTGGTCCGGTGAGCACGACCCAGGTTGTCAGTTCGGTGATCCTGGGAGTCGGCTCGGCGGAACGCGTGAGCAAAGTGCGCTGGCATGTCGTCGGCGATATTCTCACGGCTTGGATTCTGACGATTCCCGCCTCGGCGTTGTTAGCGGTCATGTTCAGTGTGCTGTGGGAGAGGTTGTTCCTCTAAATCGTGTCGGCGCGAATTTGGCGCAGATGTCAAGGCGCGCTATAATTAGCGCCAGAATTTCAACGAAAGGAGGTGTGCGTCCCAGTTCTTGCGAGTTCAAGCCGATTGTTATTCTCAAGGAGGAGAACATGAAAAAGACAATGTGGTTGATCGTGTTTGCCTTACTGGTTCTTTCTGCCTGTAGCACGCCGACGCCGGCGCCTGCGCCAACCTCGGTCCCCGTCGCCGCGACGAAACCAGCGGCGCCAGCCGCCCCGGCGGCACTGCCGACTCTTTCGGCAGACCTCAAGCCCGCCGCGACCGAAATTCTTTTTTGGCAATACCGCAAAACTCACTTTTTGTCATTCTGAGGAGCGGCTCTTGAAAACACGCAACCAAGTGAATTCAAACAAGCGACGAAGAATCTCGCCAGTTGCTTGAGCGATCCTTCGCTTCGCTCAGGATGACAAAGCGAGT
>JACRBM010000010.1 GCA_016219275.1 Chloroflexota bacterium | reverse complement strand
CTTAAATGCACATATTTTCGTGCAAAATGCCCTATTATTGGGAGCGCTCCCATTATAAAGGGAACTGTTTCATCTGTCAAGCCCTGAACACGCGTTCTGGTTCACGGTTTATCTGGTGCTTCTATTGGACGCGATAAATTTTGGGACGCGGATGAACGCGGATGAACGCGGATTTTTTATCCGCGACAATCTGCGTGAATCCGCGTCCCAAATTACCTTGTTCGATTTCGGCTTGTCCAGGTTAGCGCGGTGGGTGGGAATAAAACACAAAAACGGGCGAAGAATCCTTGCCTTCGCCCGTTCGTCTCAATTCCAACACCTTCGTCAGAATCCAGGTTTCTCCTAGAAACCTGGATTCTATCTCTGATTGCCGATAGCATTTGGTAACGATGTTGAATTCAGAATCGGTTTTAGAAATTGTCCGGTGTACGATTGCTTTAAGCGCGCCACGTCTTCCGGTATGCCTTCCGCGATGATGCGTCCGCCGCCGTCGCCGCCTTCGGGACCCAGGTCTATCAGCCAGTCCGCGGTCTTGATCACGTCGAGGTTGTGTTCGATCACGACGACCGTGTTGCCGGTGTCCACGAGACGATTCAACACTTCGAGCAATTTTTCAACGTCTGCCATGTGCAAGCCGACGGTTGGCTCGTCGAGAATGTAGAGCGTGCGCCCGGTCGCGCGGCGCGAGAGTTCCTTCGACAACTTGATGCGTTGCGCTTCGCCGCCGCTCAACGTCGTCGCTGGTTGTCCCAGGTGAATGTAACCCAGACCTACATCGCGCAACGTTTCGAGTTTTTTGCGAATCGAAGGAATGTTTTCAAAGAACGCGAGCGCCTCTTCAACCGTCATGTCGAGCACGTTGGAAATATTTTTGCCCTTGTACAATATTTCCAATGCTTCGCGATTGTATCGTTTGCCATGACAGATTTCGCACGGCACGTACACGTCCGGCAAAAATTGCATTTCGATTTTGATGATGCCGTCGCCCTGGCACGCTTCGCAACGACCGCCCTTGACATTGAACGAAAATCGTCCGGCTTTGTAGCCGCGCGCTTTGGCTTCGTTCGTCGTCGCGAACAGATCGCGAATATCGGTAAACAGTCCGACGTACGTCGCGGGATTCGAGCGCGGTGTGCGACCGATGGGCGATTGGTCAATGTCAATCACTTTATCGAGCAGGTCCGTGCCGGTGATGCTATCGTGTTTGCCTGGTTTGTCTTTTGTGCCGTAAAACACTTGGGCGAGACGACGGAACAAAATGTCCACGATGAGCGAGGATTTGCCTGAACCGCTCACGCCCGTTACGCACACAAATTTACCGAGTGGAATCTTGACGTCAACGTGCTTGAGATTATTTTCTTCCGCGCCTTTGATGACGAGACACTTGCCATTGCCGGCGCGGCGTTCTTTCGGTATGTGTATTGCGCGCGCGCCGGTGAGGAACGCGCCGGTGATCGAATCGGAGCAAGCCATGATTTGTTTCGGCGTGCCAGCGCAGACGACGTGTCCGCCGTGTTCGCCTGCGCCGGGACCCAGGTCAACGACATAGTCCGCGGTGCGAATCGTCTCTTCGTCGTGTTCGACGACGAGCACCGTGTTGCCGAGATCGCGCAGACGCAACAACGTTTCGATGAGTCGCTTGTTGTCGCGCGGGTGCAAGCCGATGCTGGGTTCGTCGAGAATGTAGAGCACGCCCATCAACTGCGAACCGATTTGCGTCGCGAGGCGAATGCGCTGCGCTTCGCCGCCGCTCAACGTGCCCGCGCTGCGGTCGAGCGTGAGATAATTGAGACCGACGTTGACAAGAAAACCCAGGCGCGCGCGAATCTCTTTGAGAATTTGATACGCGATCGTTTTTTGTTTTTCGGAAAAGTGATTCGGCAAATCGTTGACGAACTGGAGCGCCTGCACAACCGACATCCCCGTGACCTGGACGATGTTGCGCTCCGCAATCGTCACCGCGAGCGCTTCGGGTTTGAGGCGTTGACCTTTGCAGACCGGGCACGGTCGCGAAGTCATTAGTTGTTCGATCTCTTGACGAATATAGTCCGAATCGGTTTCCTTGTAACGACGTAGTTGATTCGGAATCACACCTTCGAACGTCGTGTCGTACTCGCGCTTTTGTCCGAATTGATTTTCGTACTTGACGCGAATGTTCTCGTCGCCGGTGCCGTAGAGAATTCGGTCAAGGTGCTCGCGTTTCAATTCGCGCACTGGCGTTTCAGTCGAAAAACCGTACTTGCGTGCGACCGCTTCGATGAGTTTGCCGAAATAACTTTCGCCGTTGCCGCTGTCAATCCCGTTCGCGCGCAACGCACCTTCGTCGAGCGAAAGGTCGCGGTTGGGAATGATGAGGTCGGGATCGAGTTCCATCTGCGTGCCGAGGCCGGTGCACGCGGGACACGCGCCGTGCGGCGTGTTAAACGAAAATGTGCGCGGCTCGATTTCGCCGAGCGAGATGTTATCAATCGGGCACGAAAAGTGCTCCGAGAACATCAAGTCTTCTTCGTTCTGTCGCGCGATGATAACGACTCCACCGCCGAGTTTCAACGCGGTCTCGACGGAATCGGCGATGCGACTGTGGTCAGTGCTTTCGCGTTTGATGATGAGGCGATCCACGACCGCTTCAATCGTGTGCTGTTTGTAGCGGTCGAGTTTGATGTCCTCGTTCACATCGAGCACATCGTCGTTGACGCGCACACGCACGTAACCCGCTTTGCGCACATCGTCGAAAACTTTTTTGTGCTCGCCTTTGCGGTCTTTGATAAGTGGCGCGAGAATCATAATACGCGCACCGTCCGGCAAATGCTCGACCGCGTCCACGATTTGCTCGACGCTCTGCCGCGCGATCAGGCGACCGCACTTGGGGCAGTGCGGCTCGCCGGCGCGCGCAAAGAGCAAACGCAGGTGATCGTAAATTTCGGTGACGGTGCCGACCGTCGAACGCGGGTTGTGGCTGACGCCTTTTTGGTCAATCGAAATCGCCGGCGATAGTCCCTCGATTTGATCCACGTCCGGCTTTTCCATTTGACCGAGGAATTGCCGCGCGTACGCCGAGAGCGATTCGACGTAGCGGCGTTGACCTTCGGCGTAGATCGTGTCGAACGCGAGCGACGATTTGCCCGAGCCGGACAAGCCGGTGATGACGACAAATTGATCGCGCGGAATTTCGATGTTGACGTTCTTTAGATTGTGTTCGCGTGCGCCGCGAATGATGAGTTTGTCTTGTGACATTTTTGATTTCTGATTTTAAATTTTGGATTGCTGGTTCGTGGTTCAGTCTGGCATTCTAGCACGAAAAGGCGATTTGGGCAAAACGAATAGAATGTCTGTTCGGATGGGCGGTGGGCAATTTGGAAAATTACCCCACAGAAGGAGAAGCGGTGGAAACGAATTCATTCCTCGTACGACTGGGCGCGTGGTCGGGCGCGCTTGCCGCGCTGATTCTCGCGGCGATGATCGCGGTTGGTGCTGGCGCGAGCCCAGACCTGGCGAAACTGCAATCGCTCGCGCCGGCAACGGTCGCGCAAGCGCTTCCAGGAATCGCGGCTACGGCGCAGACCTTGATGGTCTTGGACGATCTGTTCGTCGTCGCGTACATTACCATGTTCATCGGTCTCGCGGCGTACGTGCGTGAACGCGCGGGTTGGCTCGCGATCATCGCGCTCGTGTTTGCGTTGCTCACCGGGTTTTTCGATTTCGTCGAGAACAGCGTCACGCTCGCGCTCGTCGCGTTCGCGCAAGCGCGCAACCCGATCGAGCCAGGTCAGTTATTCGCGATGACGATCCTGTCCCAGGTCAAGTACCTGTGCACGAATGTCGCGCTTGCGTTGTTTGGCGCGGGATTGTGGAACATGGACGCATCGCGTGATCGCGTGATGAGCGTGTTGCTCTTTTTATTTGTTCCGCTCAATGTTCTAGCGTTTGTCATCGCGCCCTTGGCGACGGTGCGGGTTTTCGGTATGCTTGTCCTATTAACGATGGGCGCGGTGATCCTCGCACGGCAAAGATAATTTGATAAAACTATCAAAGTGATGTATCATACGCGAGTGAATGAATCGGCACGCAACGTCGCGTGCTTCACGCGAAAAGGAGGTGGTGCGAGCAAGACCTAGTTGTGCGAAACTGGACGCATGCCTCGCCGATGTGCGGGGTCAAAGATTGACGACCGATTTCAAGGAGGAGAAGAATGAAAAAGTTCGTTCTGTTCGCGTTGTTGCTGATTGTGTTCGTGGTGGTTGCGTGCGCGCCTGCGCCGACGGCAACCCCAGTACCACCGACGGCGGCACCCAAGCCGACCGATGCGCCGAAGCCAACGGCGGTCCCACCAACCGTCGCGCCGACTGCGGTTCCCACCAAAGCGCCCGAACCAACCAAAGCGCCAGAGCCGACCAAGCCCCCGGTCGCCGCGGCATCCCCGACCGCCGCGCCCAAGCCGACGGTTCCCGTCGCCAAGTGTGATCCGGTCGGCGCACCCATCGCCGTTAAAGCTGGCGACCTGGGTTCTGCAGACAAGCCCATCGTGATGTCGTTCGTTCCGTCCGGTGACGTGGCGCGCATCACGAAAGGCGGTCAGGATATTGGCGACTGCTTGAAGAAAATGTACGGCTTGAATTTCAAGGTTGAGGTTGGTACGACATTCGCCGCCTCCATCGAAGCGATGGGCGCGAACAAGGCGCAAGTTGGTTTCCTCAACACGTTCTCGGTTTTGCTCGCGCGCGCCAAGTACGACATCGAACCCGCGCTCGCGGTGATGCGCAAGTACAACACGAACGCGATTGATCCCGACAAAGCCGACGCCGGCAAGTTGACCGCGTACTACAAAGGTCAATTTATCGCGAAGAAAGATTCCAACATCAAAAGTTATGCCGATCTGAAAGGCAAGACTTTTTGCTTTGTAGACCCGAACTCGACCTCCGGCTACATCATTCCGAACATCATCCTGAAGGCGAACGGCATCAATTCCGAAAAAGATCTCAAAGCCGTGCAGAATGCCGGCTCGCATAACAACGTGGGTCTCGCGGTCTACAAGGGTGATTGTGACGCGGGTGTGACCTTCATTGACGTGCTGACCGACGCCGCCGCGAATCTCAAGGCGACGTATCCCGATATCGCGGATAAGGTCACTGCGTTTGCCGTCACGGACAAAATTCCCAATGACGGTGTGCAATTCGTCAAGGGATTCGATCCCGCGATGAAGAAAGCGATCACGGATGGTCTCGTCGCGATGGCGAAAGATCCGGGCGGGAATGCGGTACTCCGCAGCATCTATTCGATTGACGACTTTCAAGTGATCAATGCCACGTTCTACGATGATTTCGCTGGCGTGCTCAAAAAAGCCGGTGTAGATCCCGCATCGCTCGTCAAGTAAAGTATCTGAAAACCTGGCAGGTCTCCCGACCTGTCAGGTTTTCGTTGTCTCTCGCGGAGTCATTATGCTGCAAGTCGAACATCTTTCCAAAGTGTACCCCAACGGAACGCGCGCGCTCACCGATGTGAGTTTTGAAGTGAAAGAGGGCGAATTTCTCGCGGTGATTGGACTGAGCGGTTCGGGCAAGTCCACGCTGTTGCGTTGCATCAATCGTCTGATTGATCCAACCTCCGGTAAAATTATTTGGAATGGCACGGACGTTACCGCGCTCTCGTCGTCCGATATGCGAAAAACGCGCCGGCAAATCGGAATGATTTTTCAGCAATTCAATCTGGTCAAGCGTTCGTCGGTGATGACGAATGTATTGTCGGGGCGCTTGGGTTATGTCAGCCCGTGGCAGAGTCTGTTCAATTATTTCTCGTCTGCGGATACCGAACGCGCGCTGGCGAGCCTCGATACGGTCGGGCTGGGTGAGAAAGCGTACGTCCGCGCCGATTCGCTTTCCGGTGGACAGCAACAGCGGGTCGGGATCGCGCGCGCGTTGATGCAAGAGCCAAAGTTAATTCTCGCCGACGAACCGGTCGCGTCGCTCGATCCGGTGCTGGCGCATTCGATTCTCAAGTACCTCGAACTACTGAACAAGGAACGCGGCATTACCGTGTTGTGCTCGCTCCACTTTCTTGATCTCGTGCACCGGTACGCGACGCGCGCCATCGCGCTCAAAGATGGTCAACTCGTTTTTCAGGGCTTACCCAAAGAGATTGACGACGCGCAATTCAAGGCGATTTACGGGCAAGAAGCCGAACGCGTCACCATCGTTTGATTTTCGATTTTCGATTGGGCAAATCAAATCGAAAACCGGCAATCGGCAATCGGCAATTGGAAATCCTATGACACTTCCGAACTCTGCGCAATCCTCCCGCGCGCTCACCGCGGGGTTTCTCTCGCTCGTCCTTCCCGGCGCGGGACAGTTTTACCTCAAGAATCGCTGGCGCGGGATTGCCATTTTTGGAACCGCGATCACGCTCGCGTATTTGATCTATTGGGCGCTCGATTTTTTCAAGATCGGTCAAATCGAATTTGGCGGTGTGACCACGAGTTGGTTGTGGCTTGTCCTCGTAGCGTTCGCATTGTGGAACATTTACGATGCGTATCGCGTGGCGCGCGGACAAGCGAGTTTCGCGTGGATCGGCTTGTTGCTCGCGGCGGTCGTGTTATATTTTCTCGCGTGGAATGTGACCGATATTCGGCTCGAGCGCCTGGTTACGCGATTTGACGATGCGCGCAAGGTCGGAACCGCGCTGGTGAATCCCGACCTGGTTTCGCGCGAGGTGGATGGCGAAGCCGCGCGCTGTTCCTGGGAATGCCTGTGGAATCATTTCACCGGCAGCGAAGTTGCCGTCAATCTGCAACTCAGCGAAAATTTCGGCGATATTTTTGGCAAGGTTGTTGAAGGGACCTTCAAGCCGGGCAAACTGGTCGAAACGATTGCGATTGGTTTGATCGCGACCGTGCTCTCCATTTTCTTGGCGATCCCCTTGAGTTTTTTCGCGGCGCACAATATCATGGCGCGCGTGCCCGGTGGGACCGCGATCTATTATGGGATGCGAACGATTCTCAACGTCGTGCGCGCGGTGGACACGGTGATTTGGGGCTTGCTCGTGATCGTCTGGGTCGGCTTGGGCAACTTTGCCGGCGTTATCGCGTTGACCATTCACTCGATTGCCGCGCTGGGCAAGTTGTACTCGGAAGAGATCGAGCACATTGACGCGGGACCGATCGAAGCAGTCACGGCGACCGGCGCGAATCTTTTTCAGGTGATTCGCTTTGCGGTGGTTCCGCAAATCGTACCGCCGTTTCTCGCCTACACGCTGTTGCGATGGGACATTAACATGCGCGCCGCGACGATTATTGGTTTCGTCGCCGGCGGCGGCATCGGCTTTTTCGTGTTGGAGGCGATTCGGAAAAGCGCGTACGAGCAGTATGCCGCGGCGTTGTGGGCAATCGCGATTGTGATCATCGTTGTGGATTACGCGAGCGCGTATTGGCGCAATCGAATCTTGATCGGCGATACCCAGGTTACGCAAGCCGCGCCCACACCCTTGTATAAATCGCCGCGCGCAATCGCGTACACGATTCTGGGTCTGGTCGCGCTCTGGTATACGTGGAACGTGACGAAAATTGATCTGCGGACCTTGTTCGAACCCGCGCCGACGTTCGTCCGCTTGTTGACCGACTTTGTGACGATTGATGTGCGCCCGGATATTTTCGAGGTCGTCCTCAAGCAATTGATCGTCACGATTTTCCAGGCATTGCTCGCGACGACCCTGGGTGCGATCATCGCGATTCCGTTCAGTTTTCTCGCCGCGCGTAATTTGACCGGGCGCAGTCGTCTGTCGGTGTGGATTTATTATCTCACGCGCTTGGTCTTCGACATCTTGCGTTCCATCGAAGCGTTGATGTACGTCGCGTTGTTCGTGTTCTGGGTCGGCATCGGACCATTTGCTGGAATGCTTGCGCTTGCCGTGACGACATACGGTCTCATCGGTAAGTTGTTCGCGGACGCGATTGAAAACATTGACACGGGTCCGCTCGAAGCGATTCTCTCGACCGGCGCAACGCGTCTGCAGGCGATTGTGTACGCGATCATTCCGCAGATCGTGCCGCCGTTCATCTCGTACGCGATTTATCAGTGGGATATCAACGTGCGTATGGCGACGATCATCGGCTTTGCCGGCGGCGGCGGCATCGGCTTGCTCCTTTCGACGTACTTTGGGCAGTTGCAGTATCACAAAGCCGGCACCGTCGTCGCGCTGATTGTCATCGTCGTCGCGCTCATGGATTTCGCGAGCGCGAAAATTCGCGAGAAGATGGTGTAGGCGCAGAGAACACCATTTAATTTTGCGATTTCAGAATCGGTGTGTTATACTGAAAAACGAAGATAACGTTTGACTTGGTCCCACGAGCTGTACTACGCAGTCCATCAGTTCACTTTGACGTGCGGAGGCGATGCTTGTTTAGCAACGGCGCGCGTGACGAGTTCGTGGATGTTCGTTTTTTCGGATGCTAGCATCTGTTGCTGGGCGCGTTCGACGCGTGCAGAACAGGTGCTTTTTGTTATCTAATTTGGGGACGATTGGAATGATCCAATGACGCAATTCTTCAAACGGCTCACCCAGGTTTTCCTTTGCCTCGCCGGCATTTTAGTGCTATCGTTTTTCTTTCGCCTGTCCGAGCCGGCGACCATATTCTTTTGGCTGTGGGGGTTGGGAGCGACAGGATTGTTTTTCGTGAAGGTGGTACGTCCCTGGTTTTGCGAGTGGCGCACGCGAAAAGTGGAACCGCCATATCGCTTTTACAGTTTTGTCTGTCTGGTGCTATTCGTCGCGCTAATCCTAGCTGTATCACTGTTCAACATTTTTAGTACATCACTCTACACGCTCTACAAGAATCCGACGTACGACAATTTGCCGACCCGGCTCGATCTCTACCCGCCGTTGCTGGGTTTGCCGGGACAGGTCAACGCGATGGCGCTGAACGCGAACGGCAATCAATTGGTTGCCGGCGGTGCGGAAGGCAGAATTCGATTTTGGACGGCGAGCCAAAAAGATTTTGCTGGTCCCGTCGAATTGCCGAAAAGCGATTACACGCCGTACACCAAGTACCCCGATGAATTTCTCAGCATCGCGCATTCGCCCGACGGCGCGTTGTTGGCGTTTGGGAGCGCGGATCGTACGATTCGCCTTTTGAATTTTCGTCACCCCTTGTTGGTTCATCAGTTGCTTGAGCATAAAGCGCCTGTGCGCGTGCTGGCGTTCAGCCCGGATAGTTTGTTGCTCGCGAGCGGCAGCGATGACAAGACCGTGATTCTCTGGCGTGTGGGTGATGGATTGGTGTGGCGCAAACTCGAAAAGCACACCGCGCCCATTTCGGCGCTCGCGTTCAGTCGCGATGGAAAAACGCTTGCGACGGCGAGCGAAGACGGCGTCATCCATCTATGGCAAGTCAGCGATGGCAATTATCTGGGCAAGATTGACCACGCGGAGAAAATTCTCGCGATGGTCTTTGTGCCGGACGGGGCTGAATTGCTTTCGTTAAATCAAATGCGGAATTTGCGCCGACACCGCGTCAGCGACAAATCGTTGATCAACGAGATGTATCAAGACCGTCGCGAACCCATCACGAGCGCGGCGTTCAGCCGAGACGGCGGTTATTTTATCACCGGTGATTCGGACAAAAAAGTGCGTCTGTGGGAAACCCAGAATCCACCGCCGCCGACACCCACGCGCAACCCGCGCGCCACCGCAACACCAGGTCCCTCGCCCACGCCGCTCAAGCCGGCGATGTATACGTACGCGGGGCATGAAGGCACGATCACGAGTCTGGCTTTCGATCCGACGGGTGATTACTTTGTCTCCGGGAGTGACGACAAAACCGTTCGCGTGTGGAAAGTCATCGAAAGTAAAGTGGTTCAAGTTTTGGCTGAACACGATGAGCGCGTCTTGGCGGTGTCATTCAGTCCGAATGGAAAATCCGTTGCATCGGCAAGCGCGGAGAAAAAAATACGCGTGTGGCAATGGGCGGAAAAACGCATCACGCAACATTTCGACGGCGCGTTGGACCCGGTGATACGCGTCGCGTTCAGCGCCGACCCGGTGTTCATCTTCGCGGCGACGCGCGGTGGAACTCTGCGCCGATGGAATATCGCCGATCAACTTTTGCTGCGCGAATTGACCTGGGAGCCGTACCCGCTGACGAGTCTTGCCGCGCATCCGCTCGATAGCAATCGCGTCGTGGTGGGTAACGCGCAAGGTGCGGTACGTTATTATCAAATGACCGAGAGCGCGTATCGCGAGATCAAACCTTTCTCGGACGCGGTCACAAGTTTAGCGTACAGTCCCGATGGTGTGGTGCTTGCCATTGGTAGCGTAGATCGCGAGATTCAATTGTGGAAAGACACGACTGAATTCTTGCGTCTCCCCAGACAAAAGGGAACCGTCACGCAATTACTTTTCGCGCCGAACGGCAAAGTGCTCGCGTCCGCGAGTACGGACGGAAGTACGTTTCTGTGGTCGTCCGATGCGAATGGCATCACCGCGACCAAGCCAATCACGTTGGCGGCGTCCGGCATCGTCAATGTGATGACGTTTAGCCGCGACAGCAAGTTCATCATCACGGGAAGTGATGACAACCAGATTCGCGTGTGGAATGTCGAAGATGGCGCGCTGATGGATGCGGTGGACGCGCAAGCCAAATCCATTCACACATTGGGCATCACGCAAAACAATACTGTCATCGCGGCAGGTGATGGTAACGAATTTCCCAGCATTCAAGCGTGGGGCGCGATCAACCTACGCGACATGCAAGATGCTTTCAGCACGTATGCGCTTCATCGTTTCTGGTTGCGCCCGACATTGTTGCGCTTGTTCTGGGCGACGATCCTGGGTTTCATTTTATCCGCGGGTGTGGTGTGGCTCCTGGTTTCCGGTTACAGCGCGTTAGCGGCGCGCGTGATGCAAGCCGAACACCAGGATATCACAGTCCAACAAGCGCAGCGCTGGATCATGGATGTGCAACTGGGCATTCACAAGATCGAGCAGTACGTCGCGAACAATGACCTCAAGACCCTGCGCCCGGCGGTTGGCGATCTAGCGCGTCTCGGTGGACCGGGCGTGCTGATCGTGGAGGAAGGACACGCAGTCGTTTTGCAAAAGAGCGGACGCGTTACGCGCGTAGTTGGAAACGGCGTCACCTGGCTCGAACCGTTCGAACGCGCGAGCATGGTGGTGTACTTGCCGGTACGACCGGAAAAAGTCGTCGTCAAAAATGTCATGACGTTGGACAAAATGGAGCTGGGCAGCGTCGAGGTCTCCGTGTTTCATCGCGTAGACCGAGGGCATCCGACCGGATCGAGCGGGCAGTATCAGTTCGACGAGAAACTGATTCGCGAGAAAATCTGGTCGCCCAAAGGCGGCGATTGGACGAGTGCAGTGAATTCGATCAGCGCGTCCATCATTCGCGATGTGGTCGCGCAGTACAACTTTGAGGATATGATTGCGATTGCCGGCGATGCCCGACAAAAACTCACGAACGATTTGAAAGATACGATCAACGCGCGCACGATCAATGTGCTCGGGGTCGAAATTGTCGTCGCAACGATTGGCGCGATTGAGATTTCCGCGTCGGCGCGCGCCGCGCTCGAGAAAAAGATCATCGCCGAATTGGATCGCCAGGCGCAGGTCATTAGCGCCGAAGCCGACAAGGAAACGCGCGCGCGCGAAGGCGAAGGCGAGGCGCTCAAGTTTCGCCGGATGGAGCAAGAGCGCACGAGTTTGCGGAAGGAATTTTTCAAACAACTCGTTGACCCGCTCAACAACGCCGAAGGGATGCCTTTCCACAATGAGGAGTTGGCAAAACGTTACATGCAACTCATCGAGAAATATCTCGATGTGGAGGCGCTCGAAAAAATCGCTCAATCCGAAGGACAAAAGACCTTCATTGTCGGCGATAACCGGGGCTTTACCGGTTCGGTGGATGATTCGAAATAAAAACTAAATAGGGAAGCTGGCATGGACGAAAAAACGATGCAATCCGAAACTGAAACTGAAAAGAAGAACGGTTCTGAACCGGAGGAAAAAAAGCCAACCCAGTTGGCTTTTGATCTGATGCACTATCTTGAGGCGCAACATCTCAAAGTAAACTCACAACTACGCGAGGAAATTCTCCGGCTCTACAAAGAGGCATTCGAGCAAGATTTCAAACCGACACTATTTGCCGAAGCGATCAAGTGTGCGCGTGAATTCTACCAACTTGGACTGAGCGCCAGCGATAGTTATGCGCAAGGTATGGCGTGCCATTTCCTAGGCATGATTTATTTTGGACTAGGCAACCGCGGCAACGATTGGGACAGAGCACTCGAGCAGTTGCAGAAAAGCGTTTTTCACTTTGATCCATACTCAGGAGAACAGCGGTCCCACAACCTGGGCGTGGCATGGCTTTCGATTGCTTATGTCTTGGAGTGGCAATGTCGGCTCTTGTATCGTGATCGCTGGCAGGAGACCATTGACGCGTATCGTCAAGCGTTCAGCTGGTTCCGCGCGGCAAGCGACGACCTCGAAAAGGAAGCCGATAGCGGCGAGCGGCGAGTGACACTCAAGCATACCGATTGGCAAAAATCCCGCGACCACGCGCACCTCCTGGAACACGTCGCCCCGGCGCAAAAACAGTCGAACAAACCGACAGATGATGCGACGGAACCGCAAGCGAATGCCACGCCGATCATTGATGTGCCATTCGCAGAACGGTGGTGCGATCCGTTTAACTGGGAACGCGCCTTCAAGTTGATCGTTTTTGCTGAACAAGTGCTCCTATTCATCGCAGCTCATGTGATTTTCTTTGCGCTCTTGCGGTATATTCCCGAATTGGCTATTTACGCAGTACCGCAAAACTCACTTTTTGACTAAACAGGGTTCTCATGCACACTGTCTCTATCCTACCAAAGAAAGAGCAGCGCATGAGAACCCCAAAGACATTATACCATACGACGCCGACGATATATCCCTGTGAATTG